>NZ_JAUBUJ010000030.1:0-79938 GCF_036705405.1 Microcoleus sp. B13-B6 | reverse complement strand
AACCGCAGAATTGGTGCAGTGGCTAGACCAACAAATCACCGAAGAATTGATACAGCAATATATCCAATTAGCTAATCTGGGTAATTGGACAGCGGTGAGGGCATTAGACACCCTCAAGCGTAGAATCTCAGAAGGTAAGAAATACCACCAGCAATTAGAGAGCAACTAAATTATCTATGCCGGAGAAGTCTCGATATTACAGCCCCGGCATGGGTACAAAACACCCATAGTGTAGCAAACGCGGAGTTAGCCCATGAAGCGATTGACTTGGAGGGATAAAGCAATTTATTCAGTAATTTTCTCGATGCTTGGCAGCTTTCTAAGAGTAACGAAGACCTTTAACAACCAGCCGGGAAGTCCCTCGGTATATTTAGAGGGGATTAATCTGAGCGCTGCGCGAAGTACCCCGAATAAATTACCGCAGGGACTTCCCGGCTGGTTGTTAAACAAAAATACGAAATTTCCTCTTCAACGGCGAACACGCTCGCGCTGGAAAACTGTAAAGCTACCTTTAAACAAAGTAAACGGACACCAGCGGATTCGGATCGGATACATTGTTTCATGCCGATTCCAGAGAGCACTCCATAATATCCCAGTCAATGCCATCATCGGGGAACAAGGATAATTGCCCTGGCGATACGTTTGATTGACCGCGATTGTGATAGGACAGGTGACACGCGGTACACAGAGCGATTAAGTTTTCTGGGCGATTGTCCTCCGGTATCCGATTGCGATGGTGCACCGCTAAAGTTAAGGCACATCGTTCAGATTTGGTTAAGCCGCTTTGTTTACCGGGTCGGAGTTTACCGGGTCGGAGGCATTGTTGATGGCACTTTGCACAACGCCACCCCGCGTTTTCTTTCACCGAAAGCGCAATCTCTTGCCAATTGTCGGGATATCTCTTTGGTTTAGGCATAGCGGTAAAAGCTCATCTTTTCAAAATAGGGCGATCGCTCTGTTATCGAAGTAAATTCAATTCAAAGTTGTCAGCAGTCAATGTCAACTTCAACGCTGTCTTAATTCTCCCACAGGAATTCTGCCAATAAGCGAAAATCTTCAACGGTGGGCTTATACTCGCAAGCTACTTCCCATGCTTCGGTTAAAATAGCCCATTGTTCGGGAGTCTTAGGTTTTTGGCGCACCAGACAGAGTGAGGAAATTGGTTTTGATGCGGGCTTCTGATGGGTTAACCCCCGATTTTACCAGTTGTAGTTCAAATGATGGATGGATGCTGCTGGCAAGGATGTCGGCATAGTCCATTTCCAGCAAATTGATTTGTTCGATCGGCCAGTCAGTCATTCTCTGCATTCCATATTTCTTAGTGCCTATCTGCCATCATTTCACGCTTGTCTCATTCTTGAGCGATCGCCAAGTAAGAACACACAAAGTACACAGCAGCAGAAACTCGCTTGACGATCGCACACAGTCCCAGCGACCCCTGGGTTTTTTAGTTGGTGACTTTTGGGATGACGAGCGTTGGTGAGGAAACTTGAAAAGCAGTGGCTACACAACTTCTGTTAAGCTTGCTAGATTAGCGAGTAGTCTAAAAAATCAACCCTATGAATTCACTAACCTTTTTGCACAACATCAACATCAACAGCGCCATCATCAGCGTTTTGAACTTGGTGCTGTTTCTTGAATTGACGATCGCCTGTTGCCGGGGAATGTACCGGGGTTGGACGATCGGTGAAGCAACTGTTGGCAAAATATTCTTACTAACCACGATCGCTGCAATCATGTTTCGCTTCTGACAATCGTGGCCGCATGAGTTTGCGGTGTTAAGTGTGTGGCCTCAATGCGCGTTCTGGGTGTTTGCTGGGGGATTAGTCGGCTGCACTTCCAAGTGGGGTGTCGAGCGAGTGTTTTCCCGTTGCTGATAATTATCGTTCCGAACTATCGCTTTACATCGAATCTCTAGCTCGCAACATTTGGAATAGCCCAGTGCTGAGGGGGTTTCGTACTTGGAATAAGTTATTCCGCATTGGGGACATCAATTAGTAAACAGCGGGTAAGCGCCTAAAAGTTCTAAGTGTTGCAGGATAAGTTCGCCATTCTAGTAGCTCGCGCTCTCTTCCATAAATTATCCATCCAGTTTTGTGTTGGGGCTTTCTTAAAAATCCGGTTAAGTGCTGCTGGTGTTGTGATCTGTTAACACTTGTGCTATATTCTGAAGTCTTTATCCTTCTAAAATGCTTAATTGTCGTGCAAGTACCGGGTGTGACAGTAAGAGCCAGCCCAACCCTTGCTGGTCATAGGATGTAGCCATGACATCCTACTGATAGGACTATGCAAGTAGCATACGCGAATCAGCTTGTAAGGTGTGTCAGACTCTGATTATGGATAGATTCTCACATTATCAGGGGGTTCTTATCGGGTCTACCTTATTAATTGGGAGACTTGCATAGCTCCTGGTTAAGTAAGTTATTCTATCAAACAATTAACTAATCAAGATGTAATGTTTTAGTCCAAAAACTTAGTAATGCAAAAATTTAATAAAGTCGTAAAAGTACAATACAATTAATAGTATAAATTTTACCGCAAGCAACAAGTGTAAAATTAACAGGTGCGGACATCGGCTACACTTGTCTACGTTCGTTGGTTGGAAGAAGTGAGGTATGTGTGCAGACTAGGTGTTTAGAGTCAGAGGTGGTATTTGCTTCGAGCGAGGAGCTAGTTCAGATTAAGGTGCTTGCCGATGTGCATCGGCAAGAGATAGGCTTTGTGAATCGGGCAGTCCTGGCAGAAGCGATCGCAAGTCGTGAAATTCTTTACCACCCCTTCGGCTTTCTCCATTTTCATCACCGTCGAGACAAGATATCTACTCTTTACCATCTTTGCGTTTCCCCCGACCACCGCAGGCTAGGCATGGGTCGTCAGCTTATTTGGGCATGGGAAAAACACAGTAGGAAGTGCGGTATTACAAAACTGCGCCTAAAATGCCCCCTGGACATAGAAGCTAACGGGTTTTACAACAAGATGGGATTTGATCGGGTTCAAATTGAACCTGGTAAACGCCGCTCTTTGGTTGTTTGGGAAAAGATATTATGCTCTAATATTCTCCTGACAATTCCCAAGTTTGTGGCTGCCGTAAGTGCTGGCGGCCCTGAGATTGAACGCAGTCGGCAGTTGTGGAATTCTAGCGGTGATCGGCGTAATCCCTTTGAAAACGTTCTTTACTCACCGATAACGTGCCCAGCTTCTACTACAGAATACTTTCGTCAACAAAAAGATGTGGGAAACATTTCGGAAGTTTGGCTAGATTGCGGTGCATATCAGGTGCAACAGGGGAAATTTACTTACGATCGACTGCTGGAATTTTTAGATAATTTTTATCGCAATAATACTTGGGCAGATGGGTATGTATTGCCCGATATTGTACCCATCTCAACTGATTCAGATGAAATAGTGGAGTACAAAGTTCGCGAAACGCTTTACCATTGCGAAAAATTTTTCGGTAAAATGCCTGTTTATGTACAAGAACGCGCGATCGCCCCCGTACACGGACGCACTATCAACCAAATCAATCGCTGCATTGAAACCTATGCAAAAATGGGTATTACCCGTATCGGCTTTGGCTCTTGGGGAACGTCAGGACCCAACGGCAGCGTTAATATGATTTCTGAATCTAGTTTGGCATTGTTTAAGATTGTTGGCAGTATCGCCCGCGAAAAAAACATGAAAGTTCACTGCTTTGGCATTGGCGGTCCAAACAGCTTTTATCGCCTCCGCAACAACTCCCTTGTACCCCATAGCTTAGATAGCTCAACCTGGTCAAAAGCAGGAGCCTTCGGCAGCATCTTTTTTCCGGGTACTTCTCAAATTCAAATTACCGTTAGACGCGGTTTTGAAACTACTAAAACTGGTCTAGAGGAACTCAAAAAATCTACGCAACATTCATGTTACTTTTGTCAAAGTATTGATAAATTGAGAACAAGCCGAGAATATCGGATTATGCACAATTTAACTGCTTGGTTAGATACTTTAGAACGCGCTTTATGAGCAATAAATTAACTTTACATATTCAGCAAAATACTACGCTAGAAAGAGTAGCTATAATTCTTGATTTTTTGAAAAATAAAGAAACAAATTTTGAACAACTTGGAGCTAGTTGTAATTTAGGGCTTTCCGTTCTCCAAAAAGTGGTATTTCCCTTCTTGCGAAATCTTTCAATTATTTCAAAAAAAAATCCCCCCTCACTGACACCTCTTGGTCAAGTTGCAGCTAAAATTCAAGAGTCTAACCCCGAATTGCTAGGAGATTTTTTACATTTAGTAATTTATAATCTACACCAAGAAGAAGCTGAAAAAAGGTTTTCTTGGACTTATGCTAC
Organism: Microcoleus sp. B13-B6; assembly: GCF_036705405.1. Classification (NCBI taxonomy): domain Bacteria; kingdom Bacillati; phylum Cyanobacteriota; class Cyanophyceae; order Oscillatoriales; family Microcoleaceae; genus Microcoleus; species Microcoleus sp. B13-B6. The sequence goes on along the minus strand of NZ_JAUBUJ010000030.1, from coordinate 75,608 downwards.
AGTTGTACAACAACTCTGGTTGCGAAAAGAAGTTGTTTTATCACCGCCCGAAAAAAAGTCCCTAGTTGGAGAAGTAATTGAAAAGGCTGCTGTGAAGTTTGAACTACCTACCAGTGAAATAGCATTTAGTGATACGAGTGTGGCTGGTGCCCTCAATTGGCTGCGATCGTTATCACCCAGTGTTATAGAACCAGAAGGCAAATACGAACACTTCAGCCGTCGCTACTTCAGTGCCGCTCCTATTTTACTTCAGGCAGTAGACACAATCTACAAACAGCAACAACGAACCTATGGAGTCAAGATTTTCTTGCGAGAAGAAGTTCAAGAGGCTATTTGTCAAATGTTGTTGCTAGATCCGAGCGGATTAGATGGTAGCATAGATAATGCTAAATGCACCTATGATTATGATCGAGGTGGCTTCTTTGACTGTGGCTATGAAGGGGGATACGGACAATGGGTAATGCTAACTCAATCCCCTGAGTGGACTCAATTGCTTTAGCTAAGTATTAGCATTCTCCGAGACACACTTTATATTTACAATCCATGAACAGATTATTAGAACAACTAGACTCTATCCAAGCAATTGTCGATACAGTCAATCCCTCCCAGATAGAAAATGAGCCTCAAGAAGTAGCCAGAGTTTATAATCTATATGCCACCACCTATAACCCAATTGAACCCGTAAAAACTCTAAAAGACCATTTGATTGAGGAAATTGGTAAGGGTAAACCTGTTACTGGCTACCTTAGTGCCGACTATGGGTATGGTAAGACAGCAACACTAATTTATTTATGGCAGCAGTGTCAGGATCATAAGATAATGGCGGTGCCACCTTTCAAGTTTAAAGAGCTGGGAGATTTGATGGTTGCCACTTATGGCTGGATAAAAACGCGCCTCAAACCAGAATTTCTTCCTCAGATTGAGGTACTGTATCGCAAATATGGCTTGAAGTCTCAGCAAAATATAGCAGCAGACATAGCGCTTAAGTACAAGTTATCTGAAGAGAAAGCTTTAAAAATTATTCAACAATTAAATACTGACACCACAAATACTGATAATGTTTTGAATTTTTGGCAGGAGACAGTTTTTCTCCTCCGACAAGCAGGTTTTGCAGGTTTAGCAATATTTGCGGATGAAAGCCAAGAATTTTTGCGAACAGAAGAAGGTGCTAGCGTTCGCATCCAGATTTTGAGCGATTTAGTTAAAGGAATGCGAGCTTTGGGTTCTACGCCTGTTGCATTAATTCTAAGTATGCCGACTACTCCGACTGAATCAGCTATTGAAGAACAAGCTGGTGATATTATTCACCGTATGAAGGAACAGAAAGTATCTCTTAGATTAGCTGGTGCGTACAGCTCTGAGTTCCCAGCAAAACTGTGGAATTATTTGTGTACTAATTTTCTGGAAGACAAGGCGCAGCAAAATCACTTGGCACATCCAGCAACAATTGAAAGTTTAGGGCAATTATGCGATCGACAAAACTTCAGCAATGGCCCTCGCACCGTCATTGAAGTATTTAAACGCATCATCCATTTTGCTCCAAATAATCAGCGTCCCTATACTCCTTTAGATTTGATTCAGGATTATCTAGAAGGACAAGTACAGTTATATGGCACGGAACAACACAAAATTAGCAATACTATCAAAACCTTGGAGCCGTTGATCTCCTTTCCAAAACACCCCAAAGGACGAGAGGTAATCAAGCTACTCGCTGGTTTCCCCTCAGGCCTTTCTGAAAGTGTAGCTAAACAATTTCAACTCTTAAAGGAGTTGAAAAAACTAGCAGAAGATGACAATTTTTACGGGCTGCACATTATACAGCCGACTGAGCGCACTTTTGCTTTAGTCGCCCTTCTTCAGACAAGCATTCCCACAGTTGTAGATAAAATTCTAAATCGATTTCGTCAGCAATGGTTTGGAGAGTGGAACGATACTCAAAAAGAAGAGATGGCTACAACGATTTTCAAGTCGGAAATTATTTCTTTACTCTTCCCACTTTCTAGAACTGGTCAGAAAGCCAATTGGTCTTGGCGTTATAAAGGGGAGTGGAAGCAGGATAGATTCGGAGTTTTTAATTTATTAGAAGGGGCTCCAGAAAAATATAATGCGGATTTTCCTAAGCGTTCTCTTGTTATCAGTGTCGGGAGTAAAGAATCTGGTTTAATGAGGTTTCAATCCCCAGAAGAAACTCACTTAGATTGGCGGTTTTACTTTAACTATGAGCGAAAAGCAACCGTCGTTCCACAAGTTTTAACTGCGATCACCGGAACTAATCAAGTAGACTTCCATCTTCAGTTAGGTCGAAGTTTTGAAGGCGAATATCCCACATCATTCGGCTTACTCCGCAAAGTCATGGCTTCCGAACAATGTTCTGTTTGTACGCTGCTGAGTTTGTCTCATTATATTCAAGACTGGCTCTCAAAAAATCCTGAAGTCAGTAAAGCCGATCGCTCTAGATTAGAACACCATCGCCAAGAGTGTCACCAGTATGCCATGCGATTGCTGTTTCCGGCGATTTCGCCTCAAACTTGGGAAATTGGGGGCCTCAAGGGGGTAAATGGCTCAGACAGTAAACTTATCGAATCAGTGTTCTATCAAAAATGTAAAGCCTTATTTACCGATTATAAGTCTTTCTATAATAGTCTGAACCCGACGTTACGTAAATATAAGTTCCTCTTGGAAAAAATACCTTTATCTGTTCGCAAAGGTCGTCAGTTATATCAAGTTTCCAAAGAAGAATTTGAAAAATTGTTTGAAATGGGGAGTTCTAGCCTACCCAGTGTTTTAGCGGTTTTCAAACAACATGGCTTGATGAGTGGGGAAAAAATTGCCAAGCGGAAAGAAGGAAATTCCCAAATTAAATTTACAGAACATCCTTTGGAATCGTTTATTAAAGAGAAACTGCAATCACAAGGCAGAACACAAACAGTTGAGACGGCGTGGGGACAGCAAGATGTTAAAGCATTAGAGTATTCAAAGTTATGGAAAGCAGTTAAACTGCTTGGCTATCTTGAAGACGAGTTCCAAGAAGCTCTTGAATGGTTGCAGCGGCGACGCTACATAGAGTGGGCGCGTTCAACGGATATTATCCGCGAAGCCAGTTTGGAATTAGAGCCAGAGGAGTTAAATGGTCAATTAAAAGAACTCCGCGTTCGGGTTTCTTCGTTACTTGAAAGTTTTGATGAGACGATTTTACGTGAAATCAATGAAAAGATAAATGAGGAGGAAAAAATTCTTGATGCTAACCATGAGTCAGAGGTAGCTCTCGACCAAGTTCATAGAAATATCCAAGCCGAACGGGAGCTTCTAGAAAATTTTTGCATTGAGAGGCGCTCAACCCTGCAAAAAGAACTGCGTGGAATTAAACTCAGGCTAGAAAAATTTACCTTAGACTTGAATGCTTCTAAAATTAGTCAAATGATTGAGAGTGATAGCGGCCTAGAATCTTGTCTCAATGACTACCGGATAATTTTGGAAAGGCAAGTAAATCAGCTAGATAAAGATTGCCAAAGCCTAGCTAGTTCGCTTAAAGTAAATGAAACTGATATACTTGCATTGCATCATCAGCTAAAGCATTGTCAGCAGTTTTGGCTAACTTGCGAACCCACTAAATTAAGGCTTGAGGAGTTGGTAGATGGTTTAGAGAAGTGGCGGATTATTCTAAATCGAGCACAGATGTTACGAGAGAATTTGAATAAAGACCCAGTTCGCTTGATGCGTTACGATGATGACTTTGTTGACCGGGTTGTTAAGCATTTTAGCAACAATCAGCTTGAGAGTTTTAGACAGTACGATTTACTGCAACAACCTTTGGTTGAACTTGAAGAGGAAATTAATGGTGAACAGCGCTCGCGTCGAGAGGCTTTCGAGCAAATGCTTAGTCGTTACGAAGTCTTACTGGATCTAATTTCAATTAATGAATCTCCTTTGAAAAATCGATGCAAATTTGATGATGAAGACCGGGATGGATCTTACCACATTATGAAAGGAGTTGTGTGGGAAAATTTGCAAAAATTCTGCGAAGGTTTGGTTTCAGAATGGGAGCAATTGGAGCGTGATTTTTCCTTTATTTCCCAAGAACGCGACCACGATATGACAGAGTTTTTGAGTCAACTCACTGATTTAAAAACACAGCTATCATTACAAAGAGAACAGTTGCCATCTGCGATCGACAGCTTAGCCAACCTTGAAGAACAGATAAACGAACTCAAATCTATTTTTGAACGCGGTCAGGTTCTTCAGAATAAATTGAAAGAAATTCATTTTAAAAGAGATGAAAGCCTTCTGGAGGAAGAAAGACAGCTTTTAAATGCCATTAGCTCTGACAACAGTGCGATCGCCATTAGCCAACTTCGTCAAAATTTGCCACATAATCAGGAGGTATGGGAACTCTTAAAGACTTTGTACAAAAAGGGACATCTAGAGATTATGCTTCGCCGTCGGGATTAATCTTTAAAGAGTGAGGACTCCAGCTCATTTGTTAACAGACTGCTCGCGATCAGCCTCTTCCGGCAGATGGTGTTTCTACCACTTCTGTTCGCTCCAGGTTGCGTTAGCAAAGCTTACCGAGGATCTGAGGTCTATGAGTTCTCCTCTCAAGGCGAGACCATAACGCTTTAACCAATTGCCTATTCGCCAGATTTGGTGATAACCTTGAGAAGGTAAGCTGCCTTCAGGAGGTCTTAACCCGTATAGCAGAGAGCAGTAAAATATTGTGACCTTAGTGTTTACTGCAATAGACTCAACCTTTTACTTATACGCTTAAAGGTACTATGTCCAAGATAATTCCAGTTTTTTACTTACCAAAAGAGTATTATGAACAGGACATGAGGGTACTGGCGGAAGGGCTTGTAGCTAATAACGGTCAGATATTAAAGGCTGCATTGTCTTGGTTGGAAGGTAAGCTAGTTACTCATAAGGCACATAAAGGAAAGCCAGTAGGAACCCCCATGTCTGCTACAACTATAAAAAACTATTTAGCTGGTTTTTATGTTCTCGATATTTATAAATTAGATGGTCAGTTATATTCAGAAACTACGCCTGAAAAAACCAGAGCATCAATTTCGGTTCAGTCTAAAATAGAAGTTATCAAGCCCTTAGAGACTCTGGCTAAAAAGTCTTCTTCTCTTGAAGTTTTTAATGAAAATTTAACTCAAATTTGTTCTCAATATTCCCCAATGGTTAAAACTTACAGTAACGATAGATTTTTACTGTGTGAAAAGTATCAATTATCAGAAAACCCTGAACTTGCTAAACTTCAAGAGTTATTAATACAACATTGTGGCTATAGCTATGTTGGTAATCCAGGGGTGGGTTATCTCGATCTGTTTTATAGACACAAGATACAAATTGACAATTACTTAAACCTTTTAGACTTTATTTTAAAAAATTATCGCGATATTGCCCAGAAAAGTCTGGGTCTAGTTCCAGTTGCTCAGATTCGTGATAGAATTATGACGCAAGGATCAGATTATACGGAAGAACACTTTAAAAAACATCTGATTCAGTTGCAACTGACTCACCGCATCGAATTAAGGACAACCAAGTCTCAGCTTGCCCGTAATATGGGAATTGAGTGTATTGACATTCGAGGAGTCAATTACGGATTTATCAAACTTCTAGAACCTGCTATTGCTGTCTAAGTATGTCCTATCAAGATGTTAAGGGAAACCTTGTACCGCCTGCTCTAAATCCCTACGTGGCTTCTGGCTCTGCTATGTCAGTATTAGAGCAGAACTATGAATTTACAATTGTTCATACAAAGTTTATTGACAATCTCCTGGAAGAGGTTAGACAATCACTCAATATAAAGAGACCAATAAAACTATTTTTTGTTGGAGATTATGGATATGGCAAGACAACTTTATTAAATCTTATAGCCAAAGAATTTCATGATAGACAAGGCATTTGCATACCCATTAAATTCTCTGAGATAGTTACGCCTATTGCAGCGTCCAGCCAGCCAGATAAGCACTTTGAGAGTCTTCTGGGAGCTATTTTTACCAAGATGTATAACGTTTTGATTAGAGAAGGATGTTTGACTAAACAAGATGAAGTATTATTCGAGAAGATAGAGTTTATCGATTTATTTGAAGTTTTTTTGGAAATGCTGAATCGAACGCAGAAACAGAATATATTAATTGCTTTTGATGAAGTAGAGCTCCTCTTTTCCAACCTAGAACTAAAACTTTCATATTTTATGACTTTTTTGCATGGGTTGTCCGAAAAATTTTCAACCAGACCGGGTTGGGGATTGTGTATAAGTGTCACTCAAGAATACTACAGTCAAATTATTTCAGAAGCTAAACAGTTACAAGAGGCTAGGTTTAACTTTAAAATTATAACTCCTCTACCTTTCTCCGAAGTGAAAGAATATATAGAAACAAAAAACAGTTCAGTTACTTTGAGAACAACTGATAAAATTTATCCTTTTGAAGAAGAAGTAATTGATTTTATTACAGTAGTCTCTGGAGGGGTTCCAAGATATGTAGAAACTATTGGCCAATTGCTTTGGGCAGAAGCAGAACCCCACCACACTTTGGTTAGTATTGAAACTGCTAGAAGAATTTTCAGTAATACTTATCGAGTTTACGCCTTATCATATTTCTCAGAGTTACGGGACAGTTTCAAGTTTTCGGAAGAATCGGAGGCTTTTTTGAATATTCTCTTTTTTAGCGGTGGGAGAAGGCAGTCTATTCCAGAGCTTTTGAAATTGAAGGATGCTTGTTCAATTTCATATTTTTATGGACTGTCCGATGAAAAAGCTGATTATAGGTTGAATAGAGCACGTGTAGAACTTAAAAATAAGTTAGGATCTGAGTATTTAGAAGTGTTTGGGCAAAGACCATATAGGTACACCCTCACTAGCTTAATTTTCCAAGATATCTTCCGTTCCCGTGAAAGAATTTAATAAGAAAAAGCGTCGAATATATGACCCAAAAAGATTTTAATCAGTACCTCAACTTAAAGGGAGATAATATAACGAAGGAAATTCAATTATTGCGAAGAAAACTGTCAGATATAATGAACCCCTATAGAAGACCTATATCTTCTATTTTACCAGAAGAACGCCAGGTAGAAAATTCTTTATTATTTGACGATATAGATATTGAGGCTTGCTATGAGAGGTTTGATAGTTGGGATGGTTCTTTGTCAAAGAAAAAAATTCGGGATTGGATTAATCAGTTTGAAACAACTCTAGACCAAAACATAGCATATTTACTCCTGAGTAAGTTTCAGTTTTTCTCCAAAACTCATATTGAATCAGCTAGTCAAAATTTACAGAAAAAGTTACTTGACTTACTTCTGACAAAAGAGAATCTTTGCAAAGCTTTTCGTGACGATCCTAAAGTTGCTTTGAAAGGTAATGAAGCTGAATTTAAAAAATGGTTGAGAAATAAAATTATTAGATATGCTGAATTACCTTCACCGCCGAATACATCAGTGGAAAGTCAATACGGCCTTTGGGGAATTTATGAAAGGTCGGCTTTGACGGCAACTAGCGTTCCTGATGGCAAAAAAATTAGACCTCTGAGCAAGTATTTTCAAGCAGGTACAGAAAACTATGAAACATCAGTTTTTGTGTTTATGGACTATACTAACGGTTCTGGTAATCAACTCGCCAAATGTATTAGAGAAATCAATAAGCTACTCAAACAATATCCTGCATATCAACAGTCATTGTTTATCTTTATGTATGTAGTTCAGGCTACATCATTCAACTTAGCTAGTATAGAATTTGCTTCTGAGAACAGTGAGACTATCTATTATGAATCGATGCTCGACTATAAAAGCCAAGAAATTACGGATATTCTCGACAGCCACCAAATTTCTAAATCAGAATATGATGATTTCATAGAAAAATATTGCCTGCGTGCTTCTGGAACATCATCCGTAGGCTATCGTGAGTCGGGAGCCTTAACCTGCCATCATTATAGTTGTCCCAATAATACATTACCTTTTTTTCATAAACCCAGTACAAATTGGGAACCGCTTTTTAGAAACAGTCAAACACCAAGCGCCACTCGCTATAAGCAAAAATGATTTGCTAGACAAAAATCTACGCACAATCTCCCGGTCGCCGGAGAACCATAAATGGGTTGGCAGGCTCGACCTGATAACCAGGATACTGCGATCGCGCGCTCGCCACCGCTGCAATCCACTCTGGATGGTCATCATTCCATAAAGGATGTCGAATCATTTTGATTGTCCGCCGTCGAGCATTCTGGTGCACGTAGCCAGTGAGAGTCTCAAACTGCACTGGTGCACCATAACCCAAGCGTTGAAGTGCGGCTGGAATTGGAACTTGCACTAAGTTGAGCCAAGGATTCTGAATATTGCCCCAAGAAGAGTTGAGATCGATCGCCGACGCAGGATTAGACACCAATCGTGCCATATCTAAAGCCAGTCGCCAATCCAATAACCCGTGATAAGCCAGATTTTGATAGTCCCGCAAACACAAATTGCAGGAAGTATCACAATCACTTCCGTGCTCGTGAGGAGTCGTCCATTTCCAGGCAATGCTGTTTGAAATTGTTGGATCTGCCCGATCCATCAGTCGTTGAAACTCATTCGGTTGGGCGAGAAATTGGCAATATCCAGCTCCATTTTCCAATTGATCGCAAAGAAAAGCTTGACCTATAATCGCTCCATTCTGCTCTAATGAACGAAAACCCGCCTGCAACTCCAGTGCATCCACATCGAGAAGAGAAGCAGCCGCTACCCGCAGCCAAAACGCGAAAGAATACCAAGCAGCACGACCTTCAACTGTAGTTGGATTGGCAAATATGCCATTAGGCCATTCCTGAATATTTACTAATAGGATATCTGTTTTACGTCGAGATAGTAGAGCTACCCGATAAACCGCTCCAGATGTACTAACCGAACTGTTTTGCTTAGATACAGCATAAGCTCCTGATTTATGTCGATTATCAATCCTAACTCTTTCGTAGAAGTCAAACCCTCCAGTGCCACCATTATCATTAACCGAAATGATATTGTCATTGAATGCAGATACAGAAGCATTAAGGACAGATGCAGGCGTGCCATTATTTGCAGGCGTGCCATCATTCGGAGGGATACTCAAAGAAGGTCGTGTCGATCGCGGTTGCCACTCAAATTGCCCATCAAAGTCCTCTGGTTGCAAGTCTGTAAAAAATGCCTTGGGTTCCCTGGCATCAATGTAACGCATCGCATCATTTACACCACAAACTGGACATTGAGTTGTTGGCGATCGCTGACCGCCAGGGAGTGGTTCATTTAAGGTTATGTACGGGTAGATTACCGCTTGACAGTTACTACAAAGTCCGAGAGATTCGTTGCCCTGAGTGAGTGCTGGGACTAAGCCTGGTGCGGTCGCAATTGTGTTGCCTTGAGGATACAATTCAACCACACCACAAGCAGTGTGAACCGCCTTATCTTTGACAGTCTCAGATCCTGGTGCAAATTGGCTGATAGCCACATCAAGGTTGCGATCGACTATTCCCGTCTCTGGTGGCCATTGAGCGCCCGGTGAGGGCCAGCGCGTGTAAAGCAAACGCACCCGCGTTGGAAAACCAAACATCGGTAATAACCCCGCATTTGCCAAACGTTCGCTCAGCGCATTCTGAGTGTATGTAGGGTCATTTACAACATTTTGAATGGCATTTATCAGGTTTTGGCGGAGATAATTCAACATTTGAGAATTACTAGCATTCGATAATGTTGTTTGCACCCGCAAAATATCCAAAACTGACAAAATCTTCGGTTCATTGGCTGGATTGTTTAACCAATTGGCGATCGCTACTTCATAATTAGCCCAATTAGCAACATCACCAAACTCACCGTGTACGTTGTCAGTCCCACCTAAAGACGCAGTGATTCCTGTGTCTGTGAAAGCTTGCCTTAACACTTCTTTGATGAGGACGCGCTGGAAAATTTCTTGACTCTTCATCTCAACGTAGGGCGGTGGCGGCGGATCGCCTGTGATGCTTTCAGGACGCTGGAAGTAAAAGTCATCGTGACTTCGGCCTCGACAGAAGGTAACAGCTAATGAAACTCCCGCAGAACGTCTGCCAGCACGACCAACTCGTTGCTGATAATTAAATCGGCGGGGCGGCATATTTGCCATCATTACTGCTAGCAATGCACCAATATCTACCCCCGCTTCCATTGTCGTTGTGACGCTCAATAAGTCGATACCCTGAACCCGCAGAATTTCTTGATTGATAGGGATGTCTTGAAATAACTCCTGGCGCCTAGTTCGCTCTTTTTTGTCAGTTTGACCCGTTAATTCCTCTGCATTCATGCGGAACGGCTGACCTGATTGCTCTGAAAGATAGGTATAGTAATCAAAGTCGCTTGTTGTCTGTCCTGGTGTCAGATGAATTGTGGAAGTATTCGGATTGTCAAAACGGCGATCGCTGTTACATTCGGGGCAAACTCCAGCAGCAGGTTGAATAAAGAAAGCATTGCATTGCGGACAACGGAATCCCGGACGCGAACCATCAGAATTTGCCGGGGGTGGTAAAACGAGATAGAGGCGATCGGGATCGAGTATAAATCGTTGACTTTGAGATTGATTTGAAGGTTGGATTGGAATGACTTGTTGTAACTGATGCTGCACGTCGCTTAGTTCAAGGCCCGTTCTACTAATGTACCGTTGAGCAAACTTAGGCAAATCTGAATTATTGTCGAGACGGACATGGGGAAAATAGCGATGTAATTTCCGAATTCCTAATTGTCGAATCACTGCTTCAGTTGCTTCAATCAACGGAGTTCGGTTTCCTTGATATTGATAGCTAACCCAACCCTGTGCCAGTCCTTCAATAGTCCGAGCAATGTGGGGGAAAAGAGCATACATCAACTCTTCAGTTAAGAGAGCTTCCAACAGGTCAGCATGAGCTCTCTGTTCCTGGGTGCCGGGAATAACTCGTGCGATTGGATTAGCATTCCAGTTGTAGCAATCAAACCAAGGAAACCTTTCTACTCCCCTTCCCTGTCCGACTGTATAGGTCATAGTCCGAAAGCTGGGTCTGCCCGGACAAATGCCATAATTGAGAAGGCCATCTCGAATCTTATCCCGCAAATTCAGAAGAGGAATTCCCCCTGGGTAGCGCTCTAGTAATCCTAGCCATTCGTCACGAGCCTGCTGATTACTTGAGGGCAAATCATCAATCCAGTCTCTTGCTTCATTTACCAAAGCCTGATTAGTATTGCGAAATCGGTTGCGCCGAACCATATCATCAGGCTGCGGATTCGCAACAACAGCAGTGTAAAGATCTGGGTTCAATGCCTGCAACCTAGTAAGTGCTGTCTGGTTATTTGCAGAAGTAATGCGGAGGAAGCCTACAAAGTCATTCCAATAATCTTGAAAAGACTGAATCAGCAACATCCGCGCCATGTCGCGATAATGATCGCGCTCCATCCCTGCAGCTAGCTTGGCGGCATCTTGACGGCTGTCGGAAAATATGACCAGCTTGCGAGACGATCGACTGGTGGGGCTTATTGGTGCTGGCATTTCTCTCAGAAGTCCACTGGCAAGCACTTGGCAAGCTTTCTGAAATCCGGTGCGGTGGAAACGCAGGGGAGTAGGAAATTTGTCTCGTCTTCCGTAGTCAGCATCACAGCGAGGACATTTACTTGGCAATGCTCGTTCTTCTGGATGATTGCCTGTCACTTGATAGAGCCACCCTGGTATTTCTTCATCTACTTGTGGTTGAGTGCTATTCTGCGTAAGTGCGCCTGTAGTCCGATTTAACTTGGCACGAACCCATCGGCGTTTTATTTTATCAAGCGTCCATTCTGGGTCTTGTGGCTGCGTATCCCAAACAGGTGTCTCTCCAGGCAAAGGCCAAAAAACTCTATAATTTCCGTAGCGTTGATTGAGAGTAATACGGTCAGGGATTCCCTCTAAATCGGGTTGATCGGGTGTAAGAATTTCTACATTTGTGTTTCCTATTCGTTGAGTAGTTTTGTTGTAGCCTCCAAGAAAAACCTCTCCACACACTTCACAAATAATTAAGTCCAAAACACGAGAACCACAGGAGCAGCTAAGGCGATGAGTGGCATGAATTGCACCAACAGTCGGAGGATTCGGAGTGTTCTGCCTTATATTTCGATCGACTGGTGAATGGGTACAGTTAGGATTACAGCAAGCCCATAAGTTTTGCAGGTTGCGGAAGAATAGATGACCGCGTACAGGTTGAGGCGATCGCCCCGTACTCACTCGTTGAGACATTCCCAGTCCTAGAAGTAGCCCCCGCATCGCATCAGATACCAACCCATTACTCGCAGCACCAGAGAAAATTTGACGGTCTAAATCTGTTGGATCATTTAAGTGTTCTGCATCTATAACTTTCGTAGCCCTCACTGTAGGGTTAGGATTACTTGGATTAAGCAGACGATCGACTTCGCGACAAGCATCTCTCAGTACATCTGCTGCGCCTAAAGTAGCCAGTGCTTCTCCAAGATGTTGTTCCGCACTTAGTCCAGATCCTGCCGGTTGTCCAAGCTGCATAGCCAAATTAGACATAGCATTCCGCACTTGATTAGATGCTGAATTTGGCGGTTGCATTTCCTGCAATGGGTCAGCTTGTACTGACTGAGCAAACTGGGCAAAAGCATTTTGATAGGCCGAAAGATTGAATCTTGCCCCTGGTGTTGGTGGGGTTTGTTGTCCTGTGATGAAGTCAAAATTATCGCGGCCAAAAAACTCACGCAAAAAGTCTCTGCCCTGTTGATTTGGCTCAAGGCTAGCTGTAGTCGTCAAAATCCGTAGTTGTGGCGAGTCTGGTGTCAATCCCAAACGCGAATACAACAATCGCAGAATATAAGCAACCTCTGTCCCCGGCGTACCGCGATAAGCATGAAGTTCATCAATAATTAGGAAAAATTGGTTGTCGGGATTGTCAGCAAGCCAGTCACAAGTAGCATCAAAAATATTGTTCTCAATACTCCGCATCATCATAATGTTGAGCATCGAGTAATTAGTAATTAGAATATCCGGCGGACTATCTTGCATATCCCACCGAGACCACATTTCACCGCCATCAAGTAGCGGTTTGTAGTAAGGCAAATCGGGCATATCCTGAAGCCAAGACGGATTGTTTTGGATATCCGTATCTCTCTGTCGGCGCTGCTGTTCTAGTTCCCTTAATTCATTTTTCAGTCGTCTGATACTATCGTCTTTCTGTATGCCTGAAACTGGTGTTTGTCCGGTGTAGCGTCCAAAGGTAATTCTATTTCCCCCTCTGTTTTGATTTAACCACTGGTGTACTGATGGCGCTTCTAGCGCTTTTCTCAGCCGTCGCAACTGGTCTTCAACTAGCGCGTTAAGAGGATAGAGAATCAAGGCACGGAGGGCTTTTGGTCGGGGTGTATGCGCCCATTGAGAGATACGGTCGCCATTAGAATTTACATTGTTATCCCACCAACGATGATTTGATGGCGGTTGGCGATTAGCCCCCCAAGTTTGGGATTCCCTTGCTAACTGTGCCAAAAGCGGTAAGAGGAAACATTCGGTTTTACCGGAACCCGTACCAGTAGTCACGACTAAATCTCGCTGGTTAACCAACACTTCCCGCAGGCTTTCCCATTGGTGTTGGTAAAGCTGGACTCCCGGATCGAAAATCATTTGCCCAAGTTGTGCCAAATTGTGGTATTCGGAGGGCAGTTGATTGGCTGCGGCTGACAAATTCATCCCCGATGATGGATAAATCGGGACAGGCTCAACTAAGGGAGGCTGACTCAAGATACCTGGTTGCTGGAGGAGGCGATCGCGTTCATCAGCCAAAGCGCGGTAACGCAGGGGAAAGGCACTTTTGATATATAGCTGATAAATGCGATCAAGTCTTTGATATGCGCCAACTAAGTCATGCACTGGCAGGTACCTCTTCGCACTTTACATTAAGTTTATCAGTTAGCAGAGAAATTACTTCCATCGGCACGTTCTCGTAGAGCAACCAGGATTTTTGATAAGTTGGGAGTTGTCCAGATGCTAGCACTAGCGCACGTTCGTAAATTTCAGGCCAACGCTGGGAGACAGGTATTGCTAAACGCCAGCTAGCGCGATCGTAACGTGCAATACATTCAAAGCCACTGTGCTGCAATGCTAAAAATCGTAGACCATACCAGTCGCCCTGTCGCCAACTAGCGCTTTCTTGGTCATAAAAGAGTGTATAGCCAGGACGATCGCTCTCCTCTATCCTCCACATCTGGTACATACCTGTTTGATTGGGAGAGATACAGCTAATAAAATCATTACCATCAAAGCGCTTCCACTCGTATATACTCGGCACAATTCCCTGCAAGCTTCTGAGATTCTGCTTCCAAATGTCAAGATTTGGTATAATTTCAGCAAGTCGGCTCGATACTTCCCCAGCGTAAAGGATAGAAAACTGGCTTGTAATTATATTAAAGTCACTCAAATTGAGACGAATGCAAGGCGGTGCGTCTCTTCTTGATTGATGACTGGAAATTATATCTGTATATTTTTCCAACTCCTTCAGCAACTTGATGCTGCGTTGACCGCAAAGAAGAAATTCTGGAGAGTCTGATTTAATCTTAACGAGGGCTGTAGGAGCCATAGACCATCGTGTACCGTCTGAAGAAGACTCAATATGCCCAAGCAACCTAAGCCTCCGTAAAATGCGTTTTGGTTCCTCAAGTCTCAGAGTATCGCAGGCTTTTTTGAAGGATTCCCACGTTCCGCTACCAAGGGTAGATAGCCAGTAGAGAAGGTGTTCGTAACGCTGGGAAAGTGCCTCAATATCTGGTGACGATTGATTGATAGGCGATGAGGCGCTCGCCTCAAATGGGTTATCATAGGTAACTTTCTCTACAGGCTGATAAGGAATAGGGTTCGTGTAATCGTAAACTTCATGGGCTGCCCCAACCATAGATTTTATTTGTTCATAGGTGAAGCTCTTATTGCCGGGAACTGCCGAAGTTTTAAAACAGGGAAATTTGAGCAAATTAGAGTTTACAATTTCTTGAGGTATTTCTCCTAGGGTACTACTTTCAATTGCTAGAAAAAAATAAAAGCTTTTTCTAGAAGTAGCTCCTTTTTCCAGTCGCAGAAGTGGCACATATTGACTGATATTTTGGTGTTGTATGTGTTTGGAAACTTCCTGGATAAGTTGTTTTGGGTTCCCTTTGTATGAAAATCCTCTGTACCAACGTTGAATTTTGGTCATTTTACTTTTGAATTTATTTAACTTTATTGAGCCAATGACTGAAGGACGCTGCCACAAATATTATGACTTGAACCGATCGGCATCACTTCACAACTTGATGGTTCTACTATTGACAGACCACTCCAATCAACAATTCTGACAAAGCGCTCGCTAGATTCACCTCCACAAGTAGCTTTTACGAGATAGTCACCTACACTAGGAAAGTTAACTACAATGGGAATATTTGTACTTTGCTGTAACTTTTCCCAAATTTGGGAATCATCCGATAATCGAGTTACTTGTAACTCAACTGTGGGATGGAAACCAAAGATAGTTACTAGAGGGCTATGTCCCTCTAGCCATGCACCCAATTGAGGTACGCGCAAACCACCTGAAAAGCTAATAGATAAACGGACACTGGGTTGCAAAGCATCTTTAAGTTCTTGACTTTTGATAAAGACTGCATCCCAAGCTTGGGAAACAACCATGCAGGTGTGAATTTCAAACCAGGTAGAATTTTTAAATACTGGTTGTGCTCCACCCTGCCATTTCAATAGCTGCTCATCTTGCAACCGTTGAATATCTGAGAGCAGTTCTTTTTTGTAGAGTAGGATAAATGGCGTACCGAGGGATGGCGTTCCCCAAGAAGCATAGGCTCCTGAATCTGGGTTATCGGGATCTGGAATTAATATCCAAAAGTTACGCTCGGGCAAAATTAGGGAATCCAGGTCTGTAGAACAACTAATTTGGTATCTTGCACCGCGATCCAATTCATTCATATTTATTGGATTTTTTAGAGGGAAATACCATCCAGCGCGTTCGTCCCGAAGCTGGTGAACGTTATCTCTGTACTGAACTTGTACCGATTCTACTGGTCGCCCTTTTAGCTGTTTCGGGTAGAGATAGTAATCAATCTGGCCCAAGAATGGATCTTCAGTGCGATATAAACCTGCAAAAAGGTAGCGGCTCCAGGTGCGTACTCCTTGTTTTAGTGTTACTGGTTTCCCCTCATTTTGCCATTGTTCGTAAACTTCGTGAATTGCTTCGGCAACGGCTTCATAGCGCTGCCTGTTGTCCGTCAGTAACTCTTTTAAGTGTTGGCAAAGCCTCGGCGTCTCGCGGCGGACATGAGTAAATAAAGTTTGGGCATCCCATTGGGCTGTCCATTGCTTTTCGTTAAATATATCTAGAAGTCGGTTTTTATCAGCGTGGCGTAGAAGAGATTGCGAAATTGGATAATTTATATAGGTAGTTGGACCACCGCGACCCCGAACTGCTGAAGGTAAAAATCCCTGTTGCCTTAGCCAAAGATTCCATTCTTTCCATAGCGGTTCTTCAGCAGCGGAACCAGATTCCATGCCCGGTGGACGACGAGCGTCGGACAGACCTAAAATTTTCTGCAATCGCCGGAAGTAGTTTAGTTCTGATATTTTTTCTTCCTCAGCCATCTGATAGGCGGCTAGGACTGTGGCACTGAGAAAGGCAATACTTTTGGGTAAACCGTCAGAATCACACCCTCGCAAGTTGCTCAAATTAACTTGTTGGTCAATGATGACTCTTTTCCTTACGGCAATCAAAAAGTCATCGCGACCGTTGTTGACGCCCGTATCCTTTCCAAATTCTAGACCAATACGCTCGAGTACATCGTCGTCAACGCTTACGTAAAGTTTAGTACCGCGCGGTACGCCACTGGTAAAGTAAGACACTAATGCTTGGTTCCATTCTCTGTAGCTTGCCATTGCTGTTTTCGCTTCTTTGGCTTACCATCTGAGCCGTTTGTTTAAATTATCCCAGGTTTGTGTGACTATTGGTAGTTAATGAGATTCAGCCTGGCGTTGCTGAATACAGGTATAAATTCAAGATTTCGGAATGGGTATAAGCTAAGTAGGGTGAGTTTTGTAACATCAAGCGAAAAGTTGATTCATACCATGAATGAGCAACGCCTAGAAACCATTAACTCGATAGGTTTCGATTACCAGAGTAATCACCAACCCAATACAAATAAAACCCCTCACCTGATTTTATGATTAAAAAGCTCTTCTTACTTCTTGTTTGCTTATTTGTAGTCATGATTGGCTTCGGAGTAAGCCTGCCTGTACTTCCTTTCTACGCCCAACATTTACATATAGCAGTTGTTCCGCGTGAGACGATCGCCATTCACATTACCTTATTAACCAGCATTTACGCCTTCGCTCAGTTAATTACAGCACCGTTTTGGGGGCAATTGTCAGATCGAGTCGGCAGGCGACCCTTAATTTTGATCGGAATTGCCGGTTCCGCGATCGCTCAACTACTATTTGGGTTTGCCTCTTCCCTCGCAATGCTTTATGTTGCTCGAGCAGTCGGTGGGGTTCTAGCCGCTGCGATGCTGCCTGCTGCTGCCGCTTATGTTTCGGATGTAACGACTGAGCGCGATCGCACCCAAGGAAT
The DNA here is from genome assembly GCF_036705405.1 of Microcoleus sp. B13-B6. NCBI lineage: Bacteria > Bacillati > Cyanobacteriota > Cyanophyceae > Oscillatoriales > Microcoleaceae > Microcoleus > Microcoleus sp. B13-B6. The sequence continues at coordinate 58,026 of NZ_JAUBUJ010000030.1, read as the reverse complement.
GGCTTGGCTCGGTACAGCAGTGAGTCTTGGAGCAATTGCTGGACCAGCTTTTGGTGGTTTGACAACTCGTGAAGACTTACATTTTACCCTCGGTTTTTTCGATCTCAAAATTGAAAATTATGCTCCTCCCTTTTTTCTAGCTGCGGGTTTGATGTTCTTAACGCTGCTAGTCGCTCTCCGCTGGTTGCCAGAATCGTTACCATCGAGATCCGCAACTGTAGTCCCTCGTCAGCCAGCACTAGATTGGAAAAGGCTGGGTAAACCACTATTACTGCTGTTGGGTTTAGCCACGATCGCCCAGTTTGGACTCACGATGTTTGAAGCCGTTTTTGCATTATATGCTCAAGAAATATTGGGATACGGGCCCGTCCAAACAGGCTTTGTATTTATGATGTGTGGCTCAGTGATGGCAGTCTTTCAAATCATTGCAGTGAGCTTTTTGTCTCGATATATGAATGAGATCGCCCAAGTTGCTCTGGGATTTGCACTCATGGGAAGCGGCATTTTCCTGCTACTAATGGCGCGATCGCTTCCCATTGTGCTGGGAGTTGTCGCTATATTGGCATTCGGTATGGCATTGATTACCCCAAATGTAGCTGCTTTGATTTCAAAACGGGGCGGTCAACACACGGGAACGGTGTTAGGAATTCAAAATGCCGCTAATAGCCTCGGACAAGTTGGGGGATCGATGTTAGGGGGCGTTCTGTTTGCATGGCAGGTAAGCGCCCCTTATAGCTTTGCTGGTGTTTTACTAATGGGAACTGGCTTAATGCTGGGTTGGATGCAGAAACATCAGCATTGATGATTCAGGCACAACACTACCTCACGTCTGGCATCAAGCTTGAGTTAGTGAGAAAAATTCAGGTTCAGGGTTACTGACTAAACTCCCGCTTTGGAACCTCAGAGCGGAACAAAGAAATTGCCGCGACGGTGGCTAACACCTGAACCGCGACAAAAATTCTTAGATTCTTGACTGCTTGTTTGAAGCCTTCTGGGGTGAATAGATTTATATTAGGATGCTGCAACCACCAACAAAGCAGTAAACAGAGCAGTAAAACTGTTAGGGCGACACCGTTTTTCTGATTCCAAAGAACGCCTTGTCTGTTAGTTCTTTTCACAGCATCCTAAATATTTCCCAAAAGGCGATCGCATGGCGATCGCAATAACTGTCTATCTGGAGGGGTTGCTTTGATTTCCTCTCATCCCAGGCATATTGTTCATACCAGGCATATTGTTCATCATATTCTTGCAACAGCTACATCCGCCTTCAGTAGGCTGCTGCGGAGCCTGATTGGTTTGCGCTATTGTTGGAGTAAGACGCTCTTGAGCTACGGGTGCTTCATTGGTAGAGCTAGAAGCTGTAGTTGGGCTAGCAGTCGGGTTGTGAGTGTCTGCAAACGAGGGATTAGCTGTCAAAGCTAACAACGTTAAGCCAGCTATAGTTCCACCGATTACTGTTTTAGCAAGTGTGAGCATACTCATCTTTATCCTCAATTGAGTGATTAATTTCTTAGAACTAAGTCCATACTAAACTCTCCACCAGACTAGAGAGTCAAGGCCTAAATTCAGAAATTCGAGTAAATATGCCTGAAGAATGATGTTGACTTCTCTACTTGACTCTCTACTCGACTAAAGAGTTTAAGATAATAGAACAGAAATTTTGGTAAAGATAATGAAAAAACGGCGTTGCTGATTGACGGTATGAATCAACTTTTCTGGGAAGTTACAAAACTCATTTAAACGCTTTGATTAAAGCCTCAAACTGCACTCGCAGTGACTTATCATGAGGCGAAACGGGCGGGATTTGGCGGTTAATACCTAAAAATTCATAAACTGCCATTTGAGCAACTCGCACCGAATACTCAACCGTGAAGACAACATCATCAGGAATTTCGACAAACTGGCTGATGAAAGCAAGGTTCTTCGAGCTGCGAGGAATCGGCAACGGTCGATCCGTGCCTAAACGAGGCATAAACATACTTGTGATGTACGGCATCCTGCAAGGAATGCAGTTTGCCGATTCCACAGTATCCAGATCGAATCGTAGATGACCGCAGAGTTCTCGCAGAATTTCTTCACCGTTACACTCGCTCATCGGCTTGGGCACAAAATCACCCACGCGATCGGGGAAAAGAGCGTATCCCCAGAAGACCTGTATATCAACAGGTTGATTTATAAAGTGGGGTTGATAGGCGAGCACGATGGACATCAGCCAGTTGGAGTCTTTAAACGTGACAAGCCCACCAGTTCCCGGTTGATTGCTGCTAAATTCAAGCATTTTGTTGAAGAATGCAGGGGTTTTTAGTGTGACTGTAAAAGACTCCCACAGTGACTCGGCAATGCTGTTGTTAAAAGCAGAAGGATTACCGAAATCTGGGCGTTCTGCCGCCAGCTTTTCCCACAAATTCCAACTGTCGCTGTCCTGTTTGGTCAGCTTCTTGGGCGCACTTGTCATAGAACCCAAACTTGAGGCATCAGTCATCGATCCGTTTTGCAGAAAAACCAGGTCGCCGTCTTTAAGCGCGATCGCTTTACTTTCACCCTTCTGCTGATAATGAATGCCTGTCACCACAAACTTGCCTTCTTCGGTGTTGCGATCGAGATCTGTGACCTTGCAATCGACGATGAAATTGACACCTTGATCTGCGAGCCAACTCTGAAGTGGACGAACCAATGAATCGTACTGATTGTAAATGGTTCGCTTCACCCCAGCAAGGGTTTCAATCCGAGAGAATTCGAGCATGAAGCGATGCAAGTAACGGTTGAATTCAACGGCACTGTGCCACGGCTGGAAGGCGAATGTAGTTGCCCACATAAACCAGAATTCAGTCTTGAAGAATTCTGGAGAAAGCCAATCAGTGATACGACTAGCAGCCAATTCGTCTTCATCAGCTTGGCTAAGCTTCAGCAACTCTTGACGATCTTGCATGGAAAAGCCCATTGAACTCACAGGGACTTTTGCTCGGCGGCTGTCAACGAGACGCGCCATAGAATTTGACTTATGCCGTTCATTAAACTCCATAGTTTCGTCAAACACTGTTTTACCGGGCGAACTTAGGGAGGGGATGGACTTGTAAAGATCCCAAGTGCATTCATAATTGTCAGTCGTCAACATCCGTCCCCCCCGCATCGAATAACCGTCTACAGGGTTCCCGGCTCCATCCAAACTCCCGCCCAAGATGGGCTTTACTTCTAGGATAAAAATATTTCTGCCAGGGAGTCCGCCGTCGCGAATTATGAAGGCTGCGGCTGCTAAAGAGCCGATACCACCACCCAACAGATAGGCATTAAATTCCTTGTCCATGTCGATTAATTAGCTCCGCTTTTCGAGATAACCCAACATATGACGGCGAGCCAGATAAAGGATGAATGGTGGTAAAACGATCCACTGAATTACGGCCAGTAAACTCATCCCTAGAATGGGTACTGCCAGCACCGGAACCCCATAGACTTTAGAAACATTAACTCGATAGGTTTCTATTACCAGAGTAATCACCAACCCAATACTGGTAAACAGGAACGCCAGCTTCGAGGTGGGATAAAGCACCCAATTCCGCGAACGAACTAACACACTCACCGCCCAACTACTAAATAGAATGATGACCCCATCGCCGAAGGAGCAGTGAGTCAAATCTTTGATTTTGTCGGCTAAAGAGGGACTTCGGTAGAACTCGTAATAGGGAGCCTGCCAAACTTCGTAAACAAAATTGAGCAAAAAGGCAAAGAGAAACAGGTTGGTTTCTGGTGCCGCTAGAATTTGGACGATTTTCTTGGACACAAACCCTTACTCCTCCAATATATGCAATTAATCATTCAAACGAACGCGACGTAACAACATTGCATTAACTGAAACAACGACCGTCGAAACGCTCATCAATATTGCTCCCAATGCTGGCGTTAATAGAATGCCGAAGGGAGCCCCAATTCCTGCCGCTAAAGGAATTGCAACGACGTTGTACCCAGTTGCCCAAAGCAAGTTCTGAGTCATTTTGTTGTAGGTCGCTTTCGCAAGTTTAAGCGCGTAGGTTGCATCAAGCGGATCGCTTTTAACCAAGATTAAATCAGCCGACTCGATCGCCACATTGGTTCCAGCGCCGATCGCCAGTCCTAAATCCGACTCGGTTAAAGCCGGTGCATCATTGATTCCATCGCCCACAAAGGCGGTTGGCTTCTCAGCTTTGAGCTTACGAATCAATGCAGCTTTATCCTGTGGTAGGACACGAGCATAGTAGCGATCGATCTTCAAATCCCCAGCAACCGCCTTGGCAACGGCTTCGGCATCGCCTGTAATCATGACCACCTGCACGTCCATTTCCTGTAATTTTACAACCGCTTCTCGTGCAGATTCGCGCACTTGATCGGCTAACCCGAATAGGGCGAGAACTTGCTTGTCGTCCATCAGCACGATCGCACTTTCACCACGAGATTCACGTTCTTGTAGTCCTTTTTGCAATGCTGGCGGAAACTGCAATTTCAACTCTTGAACCCATTCGGGTCTGCCAACCCGATAGCGCTGACCGTTTACCACGCCTTCAACGCCCTGACCGGGAACTGCTTTGAAGTCACTGGCTTTTGAAAGCTCGATTTTGCGATGGCTGGCTTCTTCTACGATCGATTGTCCAAGCGGGTGTTCTGATAAAGATTCGAGAGAAGCAGAAATGCCCAAAGCTTTTAACTCATCTATACTATCTGTATAAATTCGTTGCACGCCAAAATGTCCGGTTGTCAATGTCCCCGTCTTATCAAATGCGATTGTTTTAATGTCTTTTGCTCGTTCAAACGCTTCTCGATTTCGTACCAGAATGCCGTTTTTAGCGGACATTGCAGTTGCGTTGACCAGCACTAAGGGGATCGCTAAACCTAACGCATGAGGACAAGCAATCACCAATACAGTAACGGCGCGATTAATTGCAAATGTTAAACCATCTGGTTTAACAGATAGCCAAATGATGAACGCTAGCGTAGCGATCGCGATCGCTGTATAAGTTAGCCAATAGGCCAGTCGATCGGCTAGTGTTTGAAATTTACTTTTAGATGCCTGCGCTTCCTCAACTAAGCGCATAATTTGGCTCAAGGTTGTTTGATCTCCGGTGCGAGTGACTTTGATTGTCAAAGCGCCTTCTCCATTGACCGCTCCGGCGATCGCCTCATCATTGGCTTTTTTGACCACCGGGCGCGACTCCCCAGTGAGAAAAGCTTCGTTGACGTTGGAAGTACCCTCGATGACCTCACCATCAATTGGGACTTGTTCACCGGGACGAATCAGAATTAGATCGCCCTCAACTAATGCGCTTACTTGGACATCTTCTATCTGCCCATTCGCCTGCTTCTTGTGAGCGACAGAAGGCACTAACTTGGCAAGTTCTTGTAGAGCATTGCTGGCTCCCAGCACAGAAGCCATTTCCATCCAGTGACCGAGCAGCATGATATCGACTAAGGTTGCCAGTTCCCAATAGAAAGAATCTCCCGCCAATCCAAGAGTCACTGCCACACTGTAGACAAACGCCACGGTGATTGCTAGAGCAACCAGAGTCATCATGCCAATTTTACTGCGGAGTTCGTAGTAAGCTCCCTTCAGAAAAACCCAGCCACCATAGAAATAAATAATCGTTGAGAAAATGGGAATCACCCAATTCGCACCTGAAAACTGGATGGCTTGATAACTAAACCAATCCTGAAACATGGGCGCAAAATAGAGGACGGGCAGCGTTAGCAAGAGGCAAATAAAGAAGCGTCGTTTGAAAATCTCTGGGCTGTGTCCAGCGTGTTTGTCGTGACCTGCGTGTTGAGCGTGATTAGGCTGTTTACCGTGAGCACTATGATTGCTGTGTGGGTCAGGCAGATTCCTTTCAACTTGCTGTTTGTGTTCGTGGTGCCCAGCGTGTCCCGGCTTGGGTTGGGTTTGTCCATGTTGATGGCGATCGTGGTTCATAAATTAATCCTCCTAATTTAATGTGATGCCCTGGTTGGCAGATTTACAGAGAAGGAAGCTAGGGCGAAATTTTAGAGAGGCGATCGCCGAATTAAAATCAGCCTTCTAAAATAAGTTTGTCCAAATTTTTCGATTTCACTGACTGCTAACTCCATCAGTCGTGCGTCCGCTCATTTCATTCTCGTGAATGCGGTAGATTGCAATCACCTCTGCTCGTCCCCAAGCATCGATCCAGGTTCGATTGATCGCAGGCGAAAGTGTTGGATTCTGCGTTTTGACAAATTGCATCACCCGATCGATGTCTTGCTGCTCAGTGAGGCGTTCAGCGCGACCATTCACAACAACGCTGCGCCAGTGCACCAGATCGTGAACTTCTTCGATCTGTAAGCAAACTTTTGGATTTGCATCCATATACTCAGTCTTCATTCCCACCGTTGTGAAGATATATATTTCTGAGTCTTTGAGGTAATAGTGCATAGGCACAATATATGGATACCCTTCGCCTATGCAGCCGAGGTGTCCATATCCTACTTTATGTAGCAGTTCGTGTATTTCTTTTTGTCCCATTTCATCGATATCTAACATTACTGTTCTCCACTGCTAATTTCAAAATCATCGATCGCTACTAAAACTCTCTGATATACAAAACCTTCCCCAATGCCAGAATGCGCGCGATCGGAGGTAATTGTATGCAACAGTCCTTGCATACCCACTTTGACTGTAAGAAAACAATCTGAGGAACTTATGAGGAGTTAAGAAAAGTTTGAGGTTGAGAATGTTAATAATGAATTAAGACTTCGTTTATTGGAGAATAGCCCTAGAGTCTCCCGCCGAAAAAATACAAGCACACCCAGCAACTTTAGACTGATGCAAGGCTTCGGATGCGGCTTGATAAAGAGAAGGCAAATCCGTTCCATTATCTGGATATTGAGCAATTCCAGCGCTAAATGTGATCCGAAATTGAGTTTGCTCGGGAGCAACAAATTTTCTGTGGTGGAGCGTTGCTAATAATTGAGTGAGTCTTTGAATACCATCTGCCTTAATCATGCTAGATAAGGCAACCACAAATTCATCGCTCTCCCAGCGAGCAACGACTGCATTTTGCCTAAAAGTTTGCCGGAGCAATTGTCCCCACTGACGCATCACCATGTCGCCAGTATTGTACCCGTGACGATCGTTGATCTGTTTGAGATTGTCTAAGTCCAGAACTGCTAGACAGAGCGGCTGCTCCTGTTGATTTGCAAGTTGAAGGTATTTGTTTAAGTCTTGGGTTGACTTATTGCGGTTAGAGAGTTTGGTCAAATAATCTGTCTCAGCAGCATTCTGAAGGAGTTTGATCCGTTCTAGGCGATTGATGATGCGACTGACCAATTCTGGCCCTACGATCGGCTTGCTCACAAAGTCATCTGCACCCACTGAAAACATTTGATTGACGATCGCAGCATCGGTATGCGCCGTCAAAAAAATGATCGGCAAGCGCCCCCAGCGCGAATTGTTGCGGATAATTTTGCAAAGCTCAACGCCACTCACAGCAGGCATTTTCACATCTAAAATTAGCAGATCCGGTGAGCATGATTTCAACGTTTCCCAAAATCGTTGAGGATCGTTCAGCGTTGTTACGCTCAATCCCCAGGGTTCTAGGAACTCCTTCAGAGTTACAAGAATCTGGGGATCAGCATCGACGACCATCACCCGTTGCTTTGCTGTCTCTGCTTGTTGTGCCGCTTGTGCGATCGCTTTCAGCACTTGAGCCGGGGGCAAGGGTTTGTGTAAAAAACTATGTCCGCCGAGTTGGGCAACTTCTAGGCGATCGGTTAATTGATCGTGACTGGTAAAAACTAGAACTGGCACAGAAGGAGTTTGATGACTGAGCTTTGCCAGCAGCCTTAAACTCTCTGTTGTGGGATGAGTAATATCGGGATCGAGTAGCACAACGGTAGGCGCATCCTGCTCAATTTTCGTTTCGGCTTCGGAAAGTGTTGTGGCGATCGCGCTCCGAAATCCCCAGTCCACCGCTTCATTCATCAACTGTTGGGCCAGTTGGCGATCGGGATCGACGATCAATAACAAAGGACGCTCATCCGCAAACAAAGACTCTTCCGGCTCGCTCCCTTTTGTGGTTAAGTCGTTTGATGCGCGGTCAATTTCTGGACGTTTGGATAAGGCGCTGAGGGTTTGTGGTTGAATCGGTTGAGTCGCTTCATGAGACGTGAGTTGAGCCGTCTTGGTTGAATCAGCGATCGCTTCCAAGGGTTTAAGCCGATAACCCAGTCCATAAACCGTTTCAATCAAATCTGTGGGAGCGCCGACCCCTCTAAGTTTCTGTCGTAGCCCTTTAATATGAGTTCTCACGGCATCTTCGCTAGGAGTGTCTCCATAAGCCCAGATTTGATCCAAAATTACGCTGTAGGTAAATACTTGACGACCATTCCGCAAAAAGAACTCTAGGATCGAAAACTCCTTGGGACTCAAGGATAGAAGTTGCCCTGCGTAAGTAACTTCACGACTTGTTGGGTCGAGCCGCAAATTACCCTTCTCCAGCACAGATTGAAAAGTCGTGCCTGTGCGACGCAGCAAGGCTCGAATTCGAGCAATCAATAACTCCTGATCGAGCGGTTTCACCATGTACCCATCGGCACCTGCATCTAGCCCGATCGCTTGATCGTGACCACTGCCTCGCCCTGTTACCACCAGAATTGGCATTTTATAGTCGTGCGCTCTGACTCTACGACAGAGACTTATTCCGTCTAAACGAGGGAGCGTAATATCTATCAGCAGTAAATCATAGTTATAAACAACAATCAGTTCCCAAGCTGCCTCACCATCGTTAGCAACTTCAACCACGTAATTTTGGTTGGAGAGAATGCAAGTAAGTAGGTCGGCAATTGCCTCATCATCTTCTACCACCAAAATTTTCATCAGTCTAACTCCTTTACAGGCTGGTTGCGGTGTCAGGTGAGCGGAATCCTCCAATAATGATGGGAAAGAATGAAATCAGGATGAAATGAATTGCTCATCGCCAAAAAGCTGGAAAAATCTTCCTAAAGACGTAAACCTTGAATCGCTCATAGGTTTCTCATAGTCTGAGCGTAGCTTGAGAGATATAAGAACTTAGTCATCCCCTAACCAAGGTGAAGGGCATAACAATCCGTTCTTCGTTGTGTTGATTCTTTAGGAGCTTAAAACCATGACTACTACTACTACTAAATCTCATCAATCTCTGCTAGAAACCTGCATTCAGAATTGCCTCGACTGTCTTCGTGAGTGTGAGCAATGCGGAACCGCTTGCTTAACCAGTGACATGGTGCAGATGATGGCTCAATGTATTCAGCTATGCCGCGATTGCGCTGATACCTGTGCTCTCTGCGCTCGGTTCATGGCTCGTAATTCTGACCTGCACGCTCAAATGTGTGCGGTTTGTGCAGAAGCGTGCGATCGCTGTGCGACTGAGTGTGAGAAGCACGACCACGATCAGTGTAAAAAGTGCGCTCAAGCCTGCCGTCGTTGTGCTGAATCTTGCCGTCAGATGGCTAAAGCAACAGCATAAAACCTATTTATTTACCGCGTTGGCTGTTGCATGAGCGATCGCGCTCAACCATTATCCTACGCAACAGCCATCAGTGCAGAATCAGTACCCGCTTTAGCTGAGTTTTATCAAATGGAGCCATGCAAAATTGTTTTTATTGCTCCGATAAACTTCTCCGACACATCCAAGGTGGATCTATCCACTGGTTTTGTCGAAGTTGCTGGCAAAAAATGCCCGTTCCTACATCAAAAGCTGGACAAGCAAAAAGTTCTCTCTCTAGCTTTACATCGCTCATAAGTTTCTCACAATCTAAGCGTAGTTTAAAAAGTATAAGAACGTGATCATCCCTTAGCCAAGGTAAGTTTATGAATAAGAAGTTTTTGGTGTACAGCTTAGTCGGGTTACTTAGTAGTGGTGCTATTACTGGATTTGTCCTTATCAACAGCGAACAAGTTCAGTCATTACCTGCACCAAGAAATCCTCAACAACCCAGATCAGTCCGAGTCGATCAGCATTTTATCGAAATGATGATCCCTCATCACCAAGACGCGATCGCAATGGCTGATCTTGCTTTTAGTCGCGCCAAACGCCCAGAAGTTAAAAAATTAGCCCAAGCGATTAAAAAAGACCAAACTCGTGAAATTCAAGAGATGCGTAGCTGGTACAAACAGTGGTTCGGCAAAGAAGTCCCTGCACCTTCAATGAATGACATGGGCATGATGGGAGAGCACCACAACCAAGGGCAGGGCACAGGCTCAGGCATGATGGGTGAGGGCATGATGAGCATGAAAACTGACCTCGACGCGCTCAAGAAAGCCCCGGACTTTGACAAAGAATTTGTGCGACAAATGATTCCCCATCATCAAATGGCGGTGAAGATGGCGAAGATGGCATCTGAGCGTGCTTCTCATCCAGAAATCCGTACTTTGGCTCAGTCAATCATCACATCTCAGAGCGCTGAAATCGCACAGATGCAAGGATGGTAACAAGCCTGGAATCGCGAGTTGTTCTATTCACAAGGAGGTCTTTATGCACCAACATGGTTCATCAAATCAGTCCCAGCCCGATCGTCAGCCAACTCGTCTCAGCTTGCCAATTAAGGTTGTGCTGTATGTCTCGATCGGGATTATTGCGTACTTTTTGATTACAGAACATTGGGCGCATTTAGCGGGCTTTTTACCGTTCTCTTTACTGTTCATCTGTATATTCATGCACCTATTTATGCACGGAGCACATGGGGGACATGGAGGCGGTAACAGTGGCAATAGCCAATCTCGCTGAAGGAAATTATTCGGACTCTGTAAATAAATCTATTTCAAGGAGATCGAACCATGAGAGATATGAGTAACGTTCCTGCTTACGGACTGTGGGGATTAGTGATTATTAATTCCCTGATATTTATTATCTTTGCCTTTAGTTTCACCAAGCCGCGTAACCCAAGAGATTGGCGATCGTTCGGGGCGTTCTCAGCATTCATTGTGGCATTGTTCACAGAAATGTATGGGTTCCCCTTAACGCTTTACTTATTCTCAGGCTGGCTGCAAACCCGCTATCCAGGATTGAACATTTTTTCCCATGATGCTGGGCATCTGTGGTGGACATTCCTGGGGTGGAAAGGCGATCCTCATTGGAATCCGATTCACCTTCTGAGTAATGTACTAATTTTTGGTGGACTGATTTATTTAGGAAATGCTTGGGAAGTTCTCTACAAAGCTCAACGAAGTCATACATTGGCGGTTTCAGGGCCATATTCAACCATTCGCCATCCGCAGTATGTCGGCTTCATTGTCATCATGTTGGGCTTTTTGCTGGAATGGCCTACTCTCGTGACGTTGCTCATGTTCCCCATTTTGGTCGCGATGTATATCCGATTAGCTCACCAAGAAGAACGGGATGCCTTAGCAGAATTTGGTGAGGAGTATGCCCGTTATGCCGCACTGACACCTGCATTTGTCCCCTGGGGTCATCGCAACACTCAGAAAAAACTAGCTCATTCACAGGAGTCTCACCATGATCCATAGTATTCACCCGAACGAAGAAACCCGTATACGTAGTCATTCAGCGCTGAAGCTAAGTGTGCGATCGCTATTTCTTGCCACAGCGATTATTACAGGAATTGCTTATTTGATTTGCATTCTGTTTCTAACAGTGGCACCTGAGATAACGATGGGATTCTTTAGCTATGTTCTTCACGCTAATTTATCTGGTATTACCCGAAGCATTACCTGGGGAAGCTTTATTGTAGGTCTTGTGGTTTGGTCTGTGGGTACTGGTCTGTACGCTGCTTTCGTTGCTCGCCTCTACAATAAGCTTCCGGTGAGATAGAAAACAATGGTGTTCCTACCTTTTTTTGGGGACTAGGAACTGTGATTATCTTCGTGCAATTTTTTCCTTTTCAAAGCTGAGTGTTCATTTTAACAGGTAGAAAAATATGAGTGATCTAATTGTGATTGGCTTTCCTGATGAATTTAAGGCAGATGAAGTGTTGCTCGATCTCAGAAAAATGGAGCGGGAATATCTGATCGATCTAGAAGATGCAGCGATCGTGGTCAAAAAGAAAGATGGCAAAGTCAAGATTAAACAAACTCAAGAACTCGTCACCGGTGGCGCGTTAAGTGGCGGCTTCTGGGGACTGTTAATCGGCTTGATGTTTTTTGAACCCATACTGGGAATTTTGGGTGCAGCAGTGGGTGCGCTTTCCGGTGCCTTAACGGATATCGGCATTGATGATAATTTCATTCAAGAACTAGGCAACACGATCGAACCTGGAACCTCTGCCATTTTTGTTTTGGTGAGAAAGTCTACACCTGACAAGGTTTTGGACGACTTGAGCAAATTTGAGGGAAAAGTCCTACGAACTTCGTTATCTCACGAAGATGAGGCACAACTTCAGGCAGTTCTTACGAAAACCGAAGCAGGGTAAGTCGTAGCTCCAAGAAATCTCGAAGTTACCACTTATCATTCTGAAAGGAGATTCTATGTTTCACAAAATTCTAGTGGCGATCGATCAATCCGATCTGACCGATCATGTTGTTGAAATCGCGATCGCTCAGGCAAAAACGACCGGAGGCAGTTTGCTCCTGCTCCATATTATCCATATGCAGGAGAAAGGGTTTCCCCAGATCGAAGGACTTATCAGCGGAAGTTACAATCCTGAGTATTTTAATACAGAAGTACAGTTCTACGAACAGCATTGGAAAACCTACAAACAGATGGGCTTGAAGTTACTGCAAGCCTCTAGTGAACGGGCGATCGCAGCGGGTGTAGGTGCAGAATCTATGCAAAAAACTGGCGACTTTGTGGATAACCCCGGTGAAACCATCTGTGCGATCGCCCAAGACTGGGAAGCGGATCTGATCGTCATCGGGCATCGGGGACTGTCCGGTGTCAAAGAGTTAATTCAGGGGAGCGTCAGTAACTATGTGTTTCACCATGCACCCTGTTCTGTTTTGAGTGTGCAACATCCCATCACGATAAAAACTGAAAAAACTGAACCTACTCTCGCTCACACATAGGTCAGAGACTTACAGCAAATGGAAGAAAAATCGAATCAAGCCAACCTCATGTTGGTGCATATTATGTCACCCGGTGAGAAGGGTGTCCAGACATTAGCAGCAGCTACTAGCATTATTACTCCATATCAATGAGGTTTCACAATGGAATGGACGGTTGGATGGTGGCAGGTTTCAGTTCAACGAGTTTATCCAACAACTACACAACTGTCTCAAACCTATAACAAAGCTGCCATCTGGTGGCATCAACTTGTTCGTCTTCTGGGTTATCGTCATGCTTATCGAGAGCTATGGCGATCGCTAAAAAACGCTGATATTTTGCTTGACTGGCAAGATAACCTGAACATTTGTGATTGTGGTATTGGCACAGCGGACTTCAGTCTGGCATTTGCTCAAACTATTAATCCAACAATACAGATTACTGGAGTCGATGTCTCATCGGAGATGCTCAAAATAGCCGATCAACAACTCAGTCAGGCAAATATTCGTCATCAAATCTGTCAAAGTGATGTGAATACGTTGCCATTTGCAGACCATTCTTTTGATGGTGTCATGAGTGCCTATATGCTTGAACATTTACTGAATCCAGCACAGGGATTACAAGAAATGGTCAGAGTTTTGCGTCCGGGCGCACCATTAGTTCTTGTGGTGACTCGATCGGGACTACTCGGCTCACTCATTCAGTGGCATTGGGGCACTCGATGTTTCACCCAGGAAAAACTCTCAGCGCTGATACGTGAAGCCGGGTTAAATCGCGTTCAGTTTTTCTCGTTCCCAATAGGATTAGCTCGCTTCACCAGTATGGCTTGTATCGGCTTTAAGAAATCATGATATTTCTAAAAATCTGGTGTTTGGCGATCGCCTTTCCCCTGATCTATTTTATGCGGCTCAAATCTGTCAGTGAAACTATCCTTGAACTGGATGCAGGCTTCCTAATTATTATTAGCTTTGTGGTACTCGTACTCACCCAACAAGCATAAGTGTACAGATTACTGCCCGCACAGTGAAGCTGAACTGGTTGAAAAGTGGAGAAAAGCATTGCTGATTGTCCAAAACGTTTTTCTTGACTGAACCACACAAAAATAAGGATTTGACATTATGAAACTCCAATTAAAAGTTCCCAATATGACCTGTGGTGGTTGTGTAAACACCATTACTAAAGCGATTAGAACAGTCGATGCTAAAGCTACCGTTCAGGGCGATCCAAAAACCAAGATTGTATCAGTGGAAACTCAAGCCTCAGAAGCTGCAATCAAGGATGTAATTACGGCGGCTGGCTACCAAGTGGCTTAACAAAGTTCTGAAGGGACAAGACAAGCTTATTGACGTATTCAGAAATGAGAGCGATATGCCCATTAAAACCACTTACCAACATCCCCTAACCCGCCGAAACTTTCTTCGAGGGACTGGATTTGCAGGCGGACTTGTCATCGGAAGCGGAATTCACAGCCTGCTATCGAGTTGTTCGCCTCAATCTTCCACCACAGAAATGGCTCAGGGGAACACCGTAGCCCGTGGGCCGAATGCAAAATTTATTCCCGATATTGAAATCAACCTGAAGGCTGCACCGACAACGGTTCCAATCTTGCCGGGACAAATGACCCAAGTTTGGTCTTACGCAGCACAACTGGTCAAGGGCGACCCAAACAGCTTACAAACCATTCCCGATAGTTATTTAGGCCCCATTATTCGCGTTCGCAAAGGTCAGCGCGTGCGGGTCAACTTCCAAAATAACCTTCCTCAAGGGCAAGCCAGCATTGTGCATTGGCATGGATTGATTTTACCAGAGGAGATGGATGGACATCCTCGCTTTGCGATTCAGCCAGGACAGACCTATATCTACGAGTTTGAGGTGATTAATCGGGCAGGTATGAACTGGTTTCATCCTCATCCAGACGGGCTTACAGGGCAGCAAGCCTATGCTGGCTTGGCGGGGCTATTTATAGTGACGGATCAAGAAGAAGCGACCCTTAATCTACCCACCGGGGCTTATGAGATACCGATTGTGCTGCAAGATCGTACCTTAGATGCCAATAATCAACTCCTCTATCTCGGCAGCAAAATAGGTACCCCCCGTAATAGCAACATGGGTGGGATGCAACAGGATAACTCAGGTCAATCCAGCAATGACATGAGCAGCATGATGGGCTTTTTGGGTCAAAAGATATTCGTGAATGGTAAGCCCAACTTCACACTTTCTGCGGCGACACGAGTCTACCGCCTTCGCCTCTTAAATGGATCTAATTCACGTATCTACAAGCTTGCGTGGAGCAGTGGCGATCCACTGACCATCATTGGCACTGATGGTAGCTTACTGCCTCGACCTACCGAACGAAAGTATGTCATGTTAGCGCCAGGTGAGCGGATTGATGTTTGGGCAGATTTCAGTAAGTTGAAAGTTGGTACAGAAGTATCTCTAAATAGTCTGGCTTTTTCAGGAGCAGAAAATGTAGGAGGTAGCAGCATGAGCGGCATGATGAGTTCTGACAATGCCCCGGAACTTGGTTCAGCGATGATGCTATTCAACGTCAAGATTGAGCGCAAAGAAAAAGAAACTCTGCGACTCCCCACTCAACTAGCAGCCCTACCACTATTGCGTCCAGAAGATGCCGTTAATGCCACCCAGCCACGACCTATTGAGCTTTCTCTCAAAGGTATGAAATGGGTGATTAATGGGCAGCCCTTTGAAATGAATACTGCATTACCGCAAGAAACCGTAAAGCTAAATTCGATCGAACAGTGGGAGATTATCAATAAACTCAACCCCGGAGCCATGATGGATGCGAAGGGGATGGCGCACCCTATCCATCTACACGGCGTGCAGTTTCAAGTTATTAGTCGGGAAGTGCTGCCAGAACTTGCCGCAGGATGGCAAACTGTCAAGGATGGCTATGTAGACGAGGGCTTGAAGGATACTGTAATGGTAATGCCGGGTGAGCGAGTGAAGCTGCTCATGAAATTTGAGAAATACAGCGGCTTATATACATACCACTGTCATACCTTAGAGCACGAAGACGCTGGCATGATGAGAAATTATCGAGTCAAGGAATAATCAGGCATCTATCAGGCTAGTTAACCCGCTGTAATTGGTTCTAACTTCAATTTCAAAGCCTTTCACTGGATGTCTAATTCTGAGGCTACAGGCGCTACAGCGATCTTGTAAAGATGTTTATTGTTCGAGGGACTCTCTTATGAAACCGGATTACCTGATTATCGGCAGTGGTTTATCAGCATTGACCTTTGGTGCTTTGATGGCAAACTCCGGCAAGACTGTGCAAATCCTCGAAGCTCACGAGCATCCAGGGGGATTTGGGCATACGTTTACAATGGCTAAAAAGTATACATTCAATGCTCAATTTCACTACGTCTGGAACTGTGGTGAAGGGCAAACTGTCAATCAAGTGCTCAAAAAACTGGGCTTGGATAAGGAAGTAACTTTTGAACGTTATGACCCGGACGGCTTTGACCATATGCGAATGCCAGGGTATGCGATTGATATTCCGTCAGAGCCAGAAGAACTGATCCAGCGATTATCGGCTCTATTTCCGGCACATGGCGATCGCATTCGCCAATTCGTTAACGAAGTAGAAAAGACTGGCGTAGGCTTGAAAATAATTGCTCCTCCAATTAAGCCGATTAAATTACTCAAACACCCAAGTGAAGCATTATGTGCTTTCCAGCATCTCAACAGCACACTTCAAGATGTATTTGACAAGTTTCAGCTACCCCAAGCCGCTCAAACCCTATTGGCTCTGCAATGGCTTGATTTTTTATTACCTCCAAATCAACTCTCGTTTTATGCTTGGGTGGCATTGTTCCGAGGCTATCAAGCAGGTGCATTTTACCCAACCCAGCATTTTGAGGATGTGATTAATTCCTTAGTCAAGGTGATTGAATCACATGGGGGAGAGGTGTTGCTAAACCATGAAATCACGAATTTTAGAGTCACAGACAGAACGGTTACGGGAGTTCAGGCAATGGATCTCACCAATAATCAAACCTCCGAATTTACGGGTGATACGGTGATTTGCAATATTGACCCTCAAAGAGCCGCCAAGATGATCGGTGAGGAAAAGTTCTCCAAAACTGTGCGTCGAAAACTTAACTATGAATATTCGGCATCTAACTACATGGCGTATTGCGTCGTCAAGGATATCGACCTGCGAGACTATGGATTTGGCAAGTGGAACCTCGCCCATAGCGGGCATCAAGACCTGAATGAATCCTTCGCACAGATGTACGATCGCCATGACTTTTCTAATCCTAGTTTTGCGATCACAACGCCTACTTTACTGACGGAAGCGAGTCGAGATTGCCCAGAAGATTGCCAAATTGTGGAATTTCTCACAGTTGCCAATTACGGCTATTTCAAGCAATTGCGGGAGAGCGATCGCAAAGCTTACAACCAGAAGAAGCAAGAAATCTTGGATTCCATCCTGGATGTTGTGGAAAAACACTATGTGCCGAACTTTAGAAAGCACATGGTCTTCCATATTACGGGCAGCCCGACCACCAATGAACGCTTTTGCTGGTGTCCCAGTGGGAATTCTTACGGCTCCATTCTGACACCGCGCAATGTGGGTCTAGGGCGACTGAATCATGAAACCTCACTCAAGCAGTTCTATTTCTGTAATGCCTCATCTGGCTATCCAGGCTTTGCTGGCACAGTTTGGACGGGAGCATTGCTCTATCAACGATTATCGGGCGACGTGCTTTTAGACGACTAAACAGATGATGTCTACGACGAACTACGCCTACGCGCATTATCCATTTCATAAACTTAGAGGTCAATTATGAGAATCGCTGTTATTGGTGGCGGAGCTAGCGGCATGGCTACAGCCTACCTGCTTGATAAAGAAGGGCATCATGTCACCGTGTTTGAGCGGCAGCCCATGTTAGGAGGGCACATTCGGACATTGAACAAGAACGTGCAGCCGAACCAGTCCGATTGCGATGAAATTTTGGAAAGTGGAGTGCTCGAATTCCCGACTGTCTTTTACAACTTCATCGCGCTGATGCAAGAACTAGGGGTAGAACTAGAACCCGTCGATATTGGTTCAGCCATGTTTCTTAAAGATGGCAGCCACTTTCTATCGGCAGTCACGATCGAGAAGAACTTTGTAGGTGTCCACGGGCTGATCGAACAGTTACGCCTCGATACCATCTATGCCCGTTCTGCGGGATTATGGCTGAGAACGAAATTTGCTAACTTGCAAAATTTGTCCAATCGTCCGCTGTCGGAATATTTGCCAGGCTCCGGTAGCCGCGATACCTGGCTAAAGTTGTTGGTTATGTATAGCTATTCAATCCCATTTGAACTGATTGATGATTTTCCAGCAGAGTTGGCGATTCCGATGTTACGCGACTATCTCGCAGTCAACTGGGTCAGGGTTAAGGGCGGCGTGTATGCTTACATTGAAAAAATCCTGGAACGCTTTAAGGGTGAGATTTTGCTGAATGTAGAGATTGACCGTATTTCCAGAAGCTCGGATGCTGTGAAAATTGTGCGCTCGACGGGTGAAATTCAGGAGTTTGATAAAGTCGTGTTTGCTACGCCCCCTGACCAGGTGATGGCGCTGTTAGCTGACCCGACCGACGCTGAAACTAAACAGTTTTCCGGCTGGAAAGCCCACTATGCAACGACCTTAGTTCATAGAGATATTTCCATGTACGCCCGACATGGCGTTACACAACCCTCAGAATTTGATTTCTTCCAAAAGCCAGACAGTCGCTGGGGCTATAACGCCTGCCTAAATCAGCTTTGCGGTATCTCGTCGCCACAGCATAATTTTTTATCGTTCCAACTAGAGGAGTTGATTGCACCCGATCGCATCATTCACACTCAGGAACATCACACCCCACTCTACACCACTGAGTCGTTCCGCTATCGGGATGAAGTAGTTGCCACCAATGGCGAGAACAATACCTACCATGCGGGAGCCTACCTTGGCGATGGCTTGCATGAAGGAGCGATCGCTTCTGCCTTTCGAGTCGCTCAACTGATTGGGTCAAGCCTTGAGTCAGCTCCTTGACCCAAAACAAGGAACTAAATTTTTATTGAAGTGAGTAACTATGCGTTTCTCAATTCTGCCGACTCCTGCCAATTCTGAACTTTCGATCGCACAAGTCCGGGCGGCTCATCAGGCAGAGCTAGACGCGATCGCGCATTATTGTCGCCTAACGAGTTACCTTGCGGCGGCTCAAAATGCGCTCGATCTAAATGTTGATCTTTATGGCTCGCTCGATTGGGCATATCGAGAGATGGCCTTGCTTAATCAGGGTATGAAAAAATAACTTTAAAATCGAGAAGCTTTGTGATACTGGTTTCTATGATTTGCATATTTAGCCTTTCATACCGTAAATCAGCAACGCCGGATTAAAAAGTTTCTTTTTTCCAGAAAGTTGAAGTTGAGTCAGGACTTCAGGCCAATTCGAGGCGTGTGGCTCCAGTTCAGACCGATCGCATCCGACTCAACATCACTCAACACTTTTGCTTCCATCCCGTACAAATCATTCAGCACCGCCTTGACGTTCGGAAACGCAAAATACTCTGTCAGCTTGCCAATGCGATAATTAAAAGCTTTGTACCGGTGCTTGAAGTACAGCTCCACATTCCCCCGGTGTTCCCACAGTCCCAGCAAATTGACGGTCACATCCGAGTAATGCGCTTTCACATCCCGCTGCACTTCGGCGATGCGTTCCTCGATCGATCGAGTTGTTACCCCAATTTTATAGAAGCAGCTTTCGTCAGCTTTTACCTCAAGGAAGTAGAGCGAGTTCACCAGAATCCGACGAAGCTGTGCTCGATAAATCAGCAAATCAGCCCGCCGTTCATCCAAACAAGATAAACCCGCAGCTTCAGCAATCTCTACAGAGCCTTCCAACGAAGCCAGCTCCGACAGCAGCAAAGGTTCCTGGACTTTGTTGAACAGCGCCAGGGGAAGCGCGCCAACGGGGATTTTACCCAAGTCGGTAAAGTGATAAGTGCGATCGCCCGACGACTCCACCAATCCTTTGAGTTCCCACCGAAAGTTTACCAAGTCTTTGGGAATGGCGTAATTTTGTGCGCCGTACTCTTTCCACAGCACTTTCAATTGCTCTAATTCCTCACCTTTAAGTCGCACGTTGAAGTTATCGTAGAGGGGAAGCGATGGAAACGCTTTGGTTTTAATCCGCTGCGAAACGGGCTTGCAAGTTTCCCCGGTGTGCGCGAAGTGATGTTCTTTCACGGAACCCTTTTTCGCTGTGAGGGAGCCTCCGCAGTAGAGGCAAGCGAGGTTAGTTTTTCCGCGCACAACCTCATCAATGCTCGCCAGTTCTCCGCTGGGAGCAACACCAAATTTAAGCCACATAGTCAAAAGTTCTCCTAAAAGCAGGTTTTCGTAGATGCACCTGCTCCACACGATCGAGAATTGTAACAAATCCAGGGGTGAGAACTTCTGGCGGGCGTGAGTAAAGCGATCAGCACTCGATGCTGTTGATGCGTGACTTTAATCCTTGCATCCACCAAAATCTAAAATCTAAAATCTAAAATAGACCTCTTGCAAAAAAAATATGTGTTATACTTAAAAGTTTGCTCAAGTTTAGGTCAAACTTTGAATTATTGGGTTGATTGGCCTCTCCTTAAACTTGCCCAGCCTGCTAGATTATAAAATTGGCTAAACTTTCCATAATAGCACAAAATTATTTTGCAAGAGGTCTAATCTAAAATTGCTCGTCACCAATCGGGAATTTCTTCAGTCCGAGGCTGATAGGTATTGTGAGAGTTGCTCTCTCGCTAACGGCACAGCGGGCAATTCATGCTCTAATCCGCTACTTGGTTCAAGACGGGACTGGACAAAATTAGCCCGTTCCTTCGCTGACCGTCATACAGCGCGATCGCACTACTTGGTCTGGTAAGCACGATTATGCTTTGCTTCGGCTGCTGTGGGGTAATGCTTTGAGACGAAACAACGGCGGCTGCGACCAACAAGCCGTTACCTAAATGCTTGCCTCTATGTTTTGAATGTTTTTACTGGCTTGGATCAGTAATTCGTTGATTAGAGCTTGTTTTTGCCTGCGAGCAAGTCCTAGATTTTGCGGCATTGGCGACGATAGAGTATTGGCTGTCAGTGGTTTTACGTTTGAGGTGGCTAGAGAAGTTCTAAAAACTCTCCAGGAGAAGTATCCGGGGCTTTTGAGCGATCGGGAGCCAAACCGGTTAATTTTTGTCAAGGAGTCGCAGGCAGGAGATTCTAAGCTGGTAGAGTTCGATGTGGGAAAAGTAGTAGCAGCTTGGGCTGAGGGTAAGTTTGTAGTACCGGTGTGGTTAGATGTGAGATGTGATTTATGGGCGGTTGCGTGAGAGAGTGGAGGGGTAAAGTGCGATCGCTCGAACTGGTGGACTTTGATTGGTTGAAATAGTACAATGGTACTATATAGTAGCAAATCAGCAAAATGAAAGGAGACGTGCTTAAACGGCTATTTAGAGCGATCGCCAGTGAAGATAAAACGGCGATCCAAAGTATGCTATCTGTAGTCGTTGAGGAAGAACGTAAAAAAGGACACACCCTCCTAGCTGAACAACTCCAAAATATTACCCACAAAAGTAATTCTCAATCTTCTCGTATCCCTCCTGAGATTCCAGCACTTTCACCTAAGCTCTCTCGTGATGCAATTTCTTCTGCACCTTCTAGCGGTGTTCTTTCAAAGACACATGATACTCACTCCCTAACCTTGCTATCGAGCAAGCAACGTTTTAACCATCCCTTTATTGTTACGGTTCCTAGAGAGCGTTTACGACACCATATGATTCTTTCAGATGCTGTGGAAGATCGTTTTCGTCGTATAGAAAAAGAATATGTTGCACGTGACCGACTAGCTCATCATGGTTTACGCTACCGCCAAAAAATACTACTCTATGGTACTCCGGGGTGCGGTAAAACTATGGGAGCCGAACGTCTAGCTTGGAATACAGGACTTACTCTCGTAAAAGTACGTTTTGATGCAATGGTTTCTTCCTTTTTAGGGGAAACTGCAACCAATTTGCGCGAAGTATTTGAAACAGCCTCTCAAACTCCTTGTTTGTTATTTATTGATGAATGTGATGCGATCGCTAAATCACGAGAAGACGTTCAGGAAGTAGGAGAAATCAAGCGAGTGGTTAATACTTTTTTACAACTACTTGATGAATATGAAGCCTCAAATGGATTACTTGTTGCAGCCACAAATTTAACTAAATTTCTGGATGAAGCTGTATGGCGACGATTTGATGATGTCATCGAAGTGCCAAAACCAACACCCGCAGAAATTGAGGCTATTTTGAAACAGACACTTTCTTCTGTAGAGTTGGGTATAATCGACTGGAGAAATATTGTGCTGAAATTAGACAAGCTTTCAGCAGCACAAATTGTTCGAGTTGCTCAAGATGCGGCTAAACGCGCCATCCTTGATCGAGAAGAGCTTGTCATCCAAGAACACTTAGAGGCATCTATTCAAGACGTTATAATTTCCCATGTCTGAACAATTAAATCAATTTTCTCATTTACCTCTACGTTTGACTAATGAAGGAACTGCTACGCCATCTCCCGGAGGTGCGAAAAAAACCTCTACAACAACGCTGGCTAATAAAGGTGATGTAGGTGGACATAGTAGCAAGTTAAATTCTTCTATTTCATCTATTGTCTCAAATTGGGAGAAAGAACGCGAAAAACGCGAGGAAGATTGTAAGCCTAATCTGCCAGATGCAATTTCATTCATTTTACAAGTAGATCCTAATTTATTTGATGCAGATGCCCTGAAAAGTTTCGGGATTGAAATAGTTGCTGATCTAGAGGAGGGCTACATTATTGGAGCTTCAGCAGATATAAAACTCTCGGAACTCAGAAAAAAGATTCAGCAATTTATTGAGTCTGAGCATGGGGGCGGCAAAGTTCCAGAAATATGGGAAATTTTGGAGGGGACTCAACGACCAGAATATATCCTTTCCCCTAGCCTTAAAGAACAGTGGGGTCAGATTTTAGATCATCAAGAATATATTGTAGATGTAGGTATTTCTTGCATCAACATTCAAGAACAATATTCGAGATGCCCCAAGCGGGAACGTTTTCATAACGATGACAAGTATCTGAAAAGCATTAATAAATGGTTAGATAAACATAATCTCACATCTGAAGAATGGGATGATCTTTATTGGGTAAGAGAACAGCAATTTCAAAAATTTATTCAAGATCCACTATATCGTGGAAAAATTTTGAAGTCCAGTCCAGGTAATGAAATGGGTATTTCACGCCTACCCGATAGCTTTTCCTGCCGAATTCGCATACTTGGTAAAGGTCTGAAGGATCTTGTCCTCAACTTTCCATATATATTCGATGTCAGTGAAATCGATGAATTTATCGCTCCATCCGTTACACCTAATAACTCTGAATCAGATCGGGAACAGTTTGAATTACAAGCACCTGATCCAAACGCACCCAAAGTTTGTATTATAGACAGTGGTATTCAAGAAATTCACCCTAAACTGAAAGTTGCGATTGACTCTAATCTCTCTACATCTTGGGTACCTGGAGAAACGAATATGACTGCTGATTATTGTAAATATGGTGGACATGGCACTAGAGTTGCAGGAGCAGTTTTATATCCACGAGGCATTCCTCAAACAGGTCGTCAGCAGGCAGTGTGTTGGCTTCAAAATGCTAGAATTCTCAATGCGGAAAACGAACTACCTAAAGGGTTTTTCCCGCCTAACGTTTTAGAAGAAATTGTGGAGATTTATTATCGCCAAACTAGAACACGAATTTATAACCACTCAGTAGCTGCAATTTCCCCATGTCGCACCCAATCAATGACTCCTTGGGCAGCAGCTATCGATAAACTAAGTTGGGAAAATGATGTTCTCTTCATTGTTGCGGCGGGCAATATTGAAGCAAAGTCCAACTATGTGACGCGCCCTTCAATTTACGCTCACATACAAGCTGGTCGTAACTATCCACAATATCTGCTGCAACCCTCTGCACGGGTCGCTAACCCAGCACAGAGTTTTCAAGCTCTAACTGTTGGCTCTGTTGCTCATTGTACCTACAATAAGCCGCCTCTAAGGTCGATAGCAGAAGAGAATTATCCTTCTTCTTTCTCCTGTTCTGGCCCAGGCATTTGGGATACTATTAAACCAGAAGTGGTTGAATATGGTGGGGACTATGTGATTGACTCACCAACTTCACCAAATTTCACTACACCAGAATCAGTTAGTCCAGAATTAATTCGTTCAACCCGTGATAGTGGTAAAGCTGTTAGTGCCGATGCCGTAGGGACATCATTTGCTGCTCCTAAAGTTACACATATCGCTGCCGCATTAGCAGCAGCATTACCTCAAGAAAGCACACTGCTTTACCGCGCACTCATCGTTCAATCAGCACGGTTACCAGCTTGGACGAATAATTCGGAGACTAATTTATATCATGCCATTCGGACTATGGGTTATGGAATTCCAGATATCTATCGCGCCCTTGGCAATTCCCTAAATCGTGTAACGCTGACAACTAGAGGGACAGAACGCATTAAAGCTCGACAAGCCAAGGTTTATCAAGTAAAAGTGCCAGAAAATTTCCTACCTCAAGGGGAAGGATTTGACATTCTGATTGAAATTACCCTTTCTTATGTGGCTGAACCTCGTCGTACCCGACGTAACTGTAGGAAATATCTATCAACTTGGTTAGATTGGACTTGTAGCAAACGGGAAGAAGATCCCAAGCGTTTTCTAGCTCAAGTTCTCGAAGACTATGATGCACCAGAAGAAACCGAGAAAGATAACGAGCTATTCCAATGGACATTGGGAAAAAGACAGTTAGGCAAAGGCCAAACACGAGCAAATGGCATTGATGGCATAGTAAAGGAACTGTCTCGAAGGAGAGGAACTGTTCAGAAAGATTGGGCGACTGTAAAGTCTTATGAGCTACCCAAAAGCTTCTGTATTGCTGTAGTTGGACATACAGGATGGAACCAAAATAGCAATGCTGACGTACCTTTTGCTCTGGCTGTTAGTTTTGAAGCAGTAAATTCAAGTATCGATGTATATGGCTCGTTTGTTGAAGCTGAGGTGAAAGCAGGTACTGAAGTTAAATTGCAGGAGAAAATACAAATTCAGCAATCAGTCTAAAAAGCTAAAGTATTTCGGATTATTTTCCCAGTATAGGGGTAATACAAGGGAAGCTACTACTAACTACAAACTAAACTATATAGCTTATTTTGCTCTACAAAAAGTTCTACATTTTGTTTGCGAATTGAAACTTTACCTTTTTTGCCTTCTATTTAGTAAGTTAATCGGCTTCTGATATTTTTCCATATCCACAAAACTCAGAAAACACCCCTGACACCACCCATCTACCCACTGCGCCGGAACTTTAAACCTAGCCTCACAGTTAGGACATTCTGACAGCAAGCGTAACTGATGCCGTAGCTTGCGGGGCGGAACGCCATCGCACCCCTGCATCCTTTTAAACTGCTAGATGAATTATTTTCTATTCTTAAAGAAGTTTCTACACGGGCTGCTGCATGAGGCACAGCAGTAAAACCTGGGGCGTTACACATAATCTCACCTGAAGCCCAATTGTGATTGCAGTGAAACCTGGCTTTTTGTGCTGAGGAACGCGGGGAGTGGCAGTTTTCCTCGCTCTTGAATGTTTAAAATCCAAGATAGCCGGCGATCGCCCAAGTCGGTATGGAGAATCACCGCCGTTGCTAAAAGTAACAAACACGGGATTTTTAGTAGTGCAGTCTAAAAAAGTGTACGTCCAAGTTCACCCCCACCATGCCACTTTTCCTGAGTCGGAGCAAAAACGCGCCACAGTCCAATCCCTCCACCGCCCACAAGGAGCAACACGAGCAATAACGAAGGGGACGATCGCCGACAAGAAGCGGACTCTGAATGGATTTGTAGATTGGTGTTTGAAGAAGGTTGTAATTCCGATGATTCCATAGTTTACTCATGATTTATCGCCAAGGAGTTTTGCTATCAGCCACCAGTAGTTAGCTGATAGCAAAATGTTGAGAAATCAAGCATTTGAAACAAAAATCTGTTTCTCTGCTTCAGAAACGAAAAATGCGAGTATAACTATTCCACGTTTACCCAAAAATCAGCCGTGACAATTTGACCATTACGATTGAACTGCCCCCAAAGCTTATATTTTCCTGGTTGGGGGAAACTGGTCATAAAGTGAACCTCTCCTGCTGGAGTATCTTTCAAGGCATGAGCATGAATATAGTCGGCTTTTGTCAACGGTAATGACTGCTTGAGGATAACTAAGTGTCCTCTTTCCCCTAAATAGGGCTGTAAATCCTTCAGCGGTTGGTTGCTACTAGCATCTTGCAAATTGAAAATTAAGTTAACTCCTTGTCCTGCTTTTATTTGAGGTTGAGAAAACGTGAGGTTAGCCTTAGTATTTCCCAAAGTTTTTGTGGTAGCCATGTCAACTTTTGACCGAGCTAAAGCTTGACCAGGAACTTGCATTTTTAAGACAGAAACTTGTTCTGCATTTTTTGCTGGTTTGTAATCACTGAACAGCGTGTAACCACCAGAGCCGGGAAAATCAGTTTGAACTTCAAAGTGTCCATTTCCTTTATAGGTGGGGTGAATATGATTGAAATATTGGAGATTATCGCTAACGACAATCAGGTGCATTAATTGTTCTTGAAATTTATCAAAATCAGCAATAGACTTTCCCTCTTTGTTTTGGACTTCAATTACCAAAGGTACGGGAGTTGTGGGCGCGATATAGGAGGGAACTGTCAGCTTAGCAATAGCATTTGCAGGTTCGGCATCGGAATGCCCTGAATGACCACCATCATGATGTTGTTCTCCCGCGTCATGGGTTTTGGAATCCTCCATATTATGACCCTCATGAGGATTTTTATTAGCTCCTGATTTTTGGACATTATCCATTACATGACCCTCATGAGAACTTGTATTTGCCACTTGTGAGGCAGAAGAACTTGATGTTTTGCCAAATTTTGTGCTTGAGGGTGAGAAGCAACCTTGAGTTAGGATGAGAGTTGAAGTAATAGCAATTGCAGTTAAAAATGGGTTCATTGTTTTCTCCAGTTAGTAAACTTGAGGTTGTCGATTTATCAGGGGTTCAGATTTTGCTATTCTCGTTTGGAGTTTTTAGTTAAGGGCATTCTTGTAAATGAATCCTAAAAACTACTGATAAACTCCACAGTTAAGATGAATATTTAGGATTGGCGGCTAGCCAAAAGCTAACCGCTGGCAGGAAAAAAAACTAAAAGGTTTACACGGATGGATAGCCAGCCGCAGCTATTGCTTCTTTGATTGCTGTTTCGGAGGCTTGAGTTTCTATGCTGACAAGTTTGGTTTTTGGATTGGCTTGAACCGAGGCAGTAGAATCAAGCGTTTGAATAACTTTGGTGATAGCATTCACGCAAGCAGAACAAGCCAGTTTAGGAACAGTTAGTTGCAGTACCATAGCCTTCAATTTCTAATCGATGGTGATTAATGGGTGAAGTTGGTTGAGTAAATCAATCGTGAATTTACTCAACCTAATAACAGCTTAAATTCTCTATTCGACTGGAGAGTCAAGGGGTAGCGAAAAAAACTTAACAAATTTTTTCAGAATAAACCGACATAAGTAGGTAGGCAGGAAAAATTATCTTTATGTAACAAAAGATTAAGTGTGGTGATTGGATTTAAATTTAACACGTTGGGGTACGGTAGTTTTTTCTTTCTCCTCTATCTAACTTCTAAGTAGTAGGACATAAATAAACAGTGTGGTATAAAGAAATATTAAGCGATCGACTGTGATGAGCGATCGACTGTGATGAGCGATCGACTGTGATGAGCGATCGACTGCGATGAGCGATCGACTGTGATGAAAGCAAATGCTAAACAAACAGCTTCTCAGAAATTGCCGTAAAAATTCAGTTATAATGCTTAAATTATATCAGTATCAAGCGATGTCATCACCACCATTAAGAGTTTTTCTCAATTGTGAAGAAGAGCAGACACTTTGGGAATTAAGAAAAGTCAAAAATATTCCTGCTAGAACCAAAGAGCGAGCCGAAACTGTCCGATTATCAGCGCAAGGCTGGCGAGTTGAAAAAATTAGCCACTATTTGAAATGTTCGCCAAACACAGTACGTTCAACCTTACACAGATGGAAAGAAAAAGGATTAGAAGGATTGTGGGATGCCCCGCGTCCAGGTAGGAACAAAAAATGGCTCCCATCAGACATCGCCGCCGTAGAAGAAAAATTAGAAATAGAACAAAGGACTTACAATAGTAAGCAATTGTGTCAGTTCTTAGCAACGGAACGTCAAGTGAGTTTAAGTGAACGCCAACTGAGAAGAATCCTCAAAAAAAAACTTATTGTGGAAAAGAACACGGACTTCTCATAAATCCAAACAAAATCCCACCCAAAGAAAAACTGGTCAAGCGGACCTAGATATGCTGGAATGGGCAGCAGCAGCGGGGGATATTCACTTAAAATACTTAGATGAATCCGGCTTTAGTCTGTGGGCGCAAGTGTGTTATACCTGGGCAAAAAAAGGGGAACAAAAACGAATTGAGCAAACAAAAAAGAAAGGAAGACGACTTAATATCTGTGGTTTATTAGAAATAGACAACAGTTTTGAATACGGTTTAGCTGTTAAAAACTTCAACAGCAAGTCCTATATTAAATTGATGGATTGGCAGGCACAGAAAGCACAAGTAAAGCTGGTAAAATCAGGAGTTATTACTGTTATTGTTCAAGATAGGGGTTCTATTCATACTAGCAAAGTTGTTAAAGAACGTCATGCCTATTGGGAGAGTCAAGGTTTATATTTGTTTAACCTACCCTCCTATTGTTCGGAAATGAATCGGATTGAAAATGAATGGCAAAGACTAAAGGAAGATGAATTGGCGGGACGAATGTTTGCGGATGAATATGAATTAGCAATTGCCGTCATGGAAGCAGTTGAAGCCAGAGCGACGCAATCTGGTTATGAAGTACAAAGATATCGTTTCCATTCCGAATAGTTAGGTTTTTGAACTATTAGGAAGTGTTTTCTTCTTGCCTATTTAATCTTTCTTAACATAGCATTGTTTATTTATGTCCGACTACTTACTCCCTGAATTACGGTGTAGGCAAGCTCTAGCTCATTGTCAAGTATTTGACCTGCTAATTGATCTTTTTTAATGTGTTGCAACTCTAATATTTAGGCACCAAGAAGATATATAAACCCTGATTTTCCGACTTTGACCATAAGTGTTGAACTTGCCTTAATCAGTGTATGGGGCAGTTGTGTTGAGCGATATTATTTTTTGATAAGAAACCAGTGTGTTAACTTCTATAACCTCCGTTGACATACCGATCGAAACAATTAAGTTATAGAAAAATTTACTTTTTTTGAATCAGAGGACAAATGATGGAATCAACCTTTTCTAGTAAGGTGGGCGAACCTGAAAGTAATCCTTCCAACTCTAGTTTGAGGATAAATAGTTGCTGAATTTGTAGATCGATAGCGAGCAGTTTATCTTGCAACTGGACTTTGATGTGTTCACAAGGCAACTCTCCCCCATCGTGAACCGTCAATAATTCTTGAATCTCGGCTAAACTTAATCCCAAAGTTTGGGCGCGTTTAATAAACCTTAGCCGATTCAAAATATCAGAATTAAATAATCTATATTTCCCCTCGGTTCTGCCTGATGCCTTGATTAAACCGAGTTCCTCATAGTAGCGAATGGTTTTGATCGGTACACCGCTTTCTTTCGCAACTAAACCAATGAGTTTTTGCTTTTCTTGAACTAACATACTCATTTCCTCTACTGAATCCAACTCTAAGCTTATGATAAACTATCCAGTCGAGTGGAGAGTCAAGAGGGGCTAGACATTTTTTTGAATGACAGAGTGGCGATCGCCTGAATGTCGCAACTTTGGGTAGCAGTAGGCGTCTGGACAAACCATTCGAGCGATCGCACTTGGTTGACGGTCAGTTATTTAAGGCCTGAGCAGCCATTTCATCTGGGTCAGAGACGTTAGCGGCTTGCACTTCTATGGTACCGCGAAACATATTCATGCCACAACTAAAAGTGTGGTTTCCTACGTCTTCGGGAGTGAATTCAATGGTTGTTACTTGATTCAAAGACAAATCGGTAGCAATGCCAAAATCTGGAATCAGCACTTTCGCTAAACAACCACTGGGATTTTCGCGTAAAAAGTTGAGTTGAACGGGTTTACCTGCTTTAACTACCAGATGATTAGGCGTGTAGCCTTTGTTAACCATGATAGTCACTTTCTGGATGCCCTGGTCAACAGTTGGATTGATTTGCATAGCTTCAGCGTCAATTATTGTTTCAGGCTGATGTGTTGACATGGATGAATTGAACTGGGATTCTGTTAGTGTTTGAGGTTCCTCGAACCCCGTTGATTCAAGTTGTTGGTCTTCGGTGGCGATAATTTCGCCTCGAAACATATTCATGCCACAGCTAAAGACATAACTGCCAGCTTTTTTAGGTGTGAATTCAACAGAGGTTACTTGATTCAGATGCAAATCTGCTGCAATATGAAAATCTGGAATTAAGACTTGTTCCAAACAACTGCTAGGATCTTGGCGGTGAAAGTTAAGACGCACTGGTTGTCCAGCTTGCACAACAATGCGGCTGGGTTCATAGCCACCATCAACGGTGACGGTTACTTCTTGAATTCCTCCACTGGCTGTAACTGCTTTCTGAGATTTGGGTTTGCTAAGGAGAAACCACCAAAGTTCTAAACTAATTAATCCCATTCCAGCCAGAGTAACTAAAATCTTGTTACTTAAGGGTTGTTCAATGCGATGAAACTGACTTCTTTGCTGTGTTTGAGTTGGGTGTGTTTCATGGGTATTTTGCGCTATTCCTTCACCAGATAACATTCCTAGTACAACCCCGAGACTAGCAATAGTACCGATAATTGTTGTTTTGCCGCTCATTTGAAAACCTCCTAAAAAATAAACAAGATTATGGGAGTAAGAGCGGGTTTTGAACAAAGGTATTTAGTAAATTTCCTTCGTGATTGACAAAACCCGTGCTATCGTTCGATGTTTCATTCATCAGAGTGCAAAAATAGGCTACGTTAACACTCCAAAAATTGAACCGGAAATTACCCCAAGCAGAAAGCCAAATCCTGCTAATGTTCCTAGAAATGTAAGTTGCTTGTTCATCATTAGTCCCTCTTAAGCACGAATCAAATTAGCCAACATTTTTGGGTCGAAAGTTACGGAGACGCAACGCATTTGTTACTACAGAAACGGAACTAAATGCCATTGCTGCCCCGGCAATAATTGGATTGAGGAGCCATCCAAAAATCGGGAAAAGAATTCCGGCGGCGATCGGAATGCCTGCCACATTGTAGACAAAGGCAAAAAACAGATTTTGTTTGATGTTTTGGATCGTAGCGCGAGACAGTTGAATGGCAGTAACAATGCCTTGTAAGTCACCAGAAATTAGAGTGATATCGCTAGCTGCGATCGCGACATCTGTTCCTGTGCCAATTGCCATGCCTACGTCAGCTTGAGCAAGTGCAGGTGCATCATTGATTCCATCCCCCACCATTGCGACAATTTTTCCCTCTGCCTGAAGATTTTCGATTTGAGCGACTTTTTGATCGGGACGAACTTCTGCAATAACTCGTGTGATGCCGACTTCCCGCGCTATGACTTCCGCCGTGCGACGGTTATCACCTGTTAGCATTACCACTTCTAATCCCATCTTTTGTAAAGTGCGAATTGCGACAACAGAAGATGGTTTCACGGCATCGGCAATGCCCATAATTCCTTCTACTTTGCCATTTACGGCAATCCAGATAACCGTCTTTCCGAGATATTCCAATTGATCCCACGGTTGCTGCAAACTACTGGTATCAATTCCCAATTCATTCATCCAACGATGAGTTCCAATTTGCACCCACTGATTGGATACATACCCTTGCACACCACTGCCTGCGTGAGCCTCGAACTCCCGTGAATCCGTCAGCTCCACTCCTTGAGATTGGGCATATTGCACCACCGCTTCTGCCAGAGGATGTTCTGAATTCCGTTCGACGGATGCAGCGAGGCGCAGAAGTTTTAGCTCGTTACCATTGGCGGTACCATTAACCGTTATAAAGTCCGTTACAGTGGGTTTACCTTGGGTAATCGTGCCTGTTTTGTCTAAAACAACAGTTTGCAGTTTGTGCGCCAGTTCTAAACTATCTGCACCTTTAATCAAAATTCCGTTTTCTGCCCCTTTACCTGTACCCACCATGATCGAGGTTGGCGTGGCTAAGCCAAGCGCACAGGGACAAGCAATAATCAGCACGCCCACGGTGGTAATCAATGCCATTGTGACGTTGCCCATGATGTTGTACCAGATGATGAAGGTAGCGATCGCAATGGCAATCACAACAGGGACAAACCATCCCGTAACGCGATCGGCTAATCGCTGAATCGGTGCCTTGGAGCCTTGCGCTTGCTGCACCAGTTTAACGATTTGCGCCAAAAACGTATCTTTACCCACTCGTGTGGCTCGAAATTTGAAGCTTCCAGTCTTGTTGATAGTCGCTCCAATCACTTCATCACCAGGCTGCTTTTTCACGGGTACACTTTCACCCGTCACCATTGCCTCATCAATCGTTGAGGAGCCATCAATAATCTCGCCATCCACGGGAATCTTTTCACCCGGACGAACTAGAATGACATCTCCCAACACTACCTCAGCGATGGGAATGTCCACCTCTCGTCCATTACGAATTACCCGCGCCGTTTTTGCCTGCAAACCCATAAGAGAACGAATTGCTTCTGAGGTTTGTCCCTTAGCGCGGTTTTCCAACAGTCGTCCTAGCAAGAGCAATGCAATAATTACAGATGCCGCTTCAAAGTACACATCTGGTTTAAGACCCTGACTGATAAACCACTGGGGAGAGAAGGTGGGAAATAGAGAATAGAGGTAAGCTGCCCCTGTCCCGATCGCTACTAGCGTATCCATTGTCGCCGTATGACGCTTCAAGGCTTTCCAGGCATTGATGTAGAAAGACCTACCCGCCCAAAACAAGACTGGAGTAGTGAGTACAAGTTGTAGCAAGGGATGGTGCAGCCACATGGGAATCAAGGGAATAGGCAATCCCGTCATCGCAGGCAGCGAGCCAATCACGATAACGGCGCTGATAATACCGCTAACCCACACCTTACGGGTCAAGTCCTGATTTTCACTTTGCCGCGCCTGCCGTTCTGCATCATCTTCTGGAGCAAGTACATCATCTTGCATCGGCAGAGCAGAATATCCAGCCGCATCCACGGCATCCTGAATCGCTGCTACATCAGTTTGGCTGGGATTATATGTAACGCTGGCTTGTTCAGCTCCAAAATTAACATTGCACGTCTCAACTCCCGGAACTGAGCGGATTGCCTCTTCGATGTTACTTGCACAAGAGGCACAACTCATGCCTCGCAGTTTCATAGTGGCGTTTTCCATACAAAACCTCCTTATTTTCATCCTTAATATGGGTCTGAGAAATCTTTAGTGACACGTAACGGGATAACCTGCCGCTGTAATGGCATCTGTAATAGCGGCTTCAGATGCTTGAGTTTGGATATTGACCAGTTTGGTTTTGGGATCTGCCTGGACATTTGCGGCGGCATCTACTGTCTTGATGGCTTTGGTAATGGTTTCGCCACAAGCTGAACACGCCATGTTAGGGACTTTTAGCTGTAGTGTCATGGTTGTATTTCTCCTTTCCTTTGAGGGGTTAATCCTAACTTAAACTATCCAGCCTACTGGAGTGTCAAGGGGGAATGAAAAGAAATTTTTGAGAAGCTCTAAAAAGGAGAAACCAACACCCTGGACACCACGCTCCGCTGTCTCTTGAATCCCTAGGGCGTGTTTTCAAAGTCGGTGTATCCTAGATTGGGGCGACGATGTTTAGTTTTAAAACTTGTTGTTTAAGTCCCGCTAGCATGAAAAAGCGATCGCCACGCTCCAAGTACAGCGATCGCACAATATCAAGAGAATCCTTAGCCCTATACCTCTTCTTTTAACCCATCCTCCAACAGCATCCGCACTCTGGTTCACTTTCTTGCGCCCCGTCTTTTGTGCCAACATCGACAGTTTGCGACGATAAAAGCCTCAGAGTTGCTGCCAATCTCCAACGAATGCCCGAAAATCGTATTCGTCTCATCCGACTTTAGTTTCTCTCAGGAACAGAAACAATCAACAGTTTCTGTTCCTGAGAAAGTAACAAACTATAATCGATCGCCCATTAGCTACAACCGCACGATTACCATAAATATAAAATTGGGTATTTTTTCATACCTTAAACCGAGATGCGTGCGATCGACTATGATGAGGTCGATCGCCAAAAATCACTCTTGTCAACGTTGCTGATTTGAGAGGTTTCTAAATTCGCGAGTTCCCTGATAACCTGATAAATCAGCTAACTCCTGCAAAGATTTTTGCCCTGAGTAAAACTTACCATTAATTTCCCAAGTAGGAGTACCCTGAATCTTGGCAGCTTCACAAAGATCGCGGCGAGCATTCTTCCCTTGCGGATTGCACTCGATATAATTGATAATGCGAGCCGCTTCTTTGCCAAAACTTTCCTTCTGCATCTGACAGTGATCGCAGGTAAAAGAGCCGTACATTTTAGCTCCCACTCTTTTTAAATGTTGCGCTAAAGCAATTTCTGAAGTACCAGAAGATGTTGTAGTGTTCATACTTGTTTCTTTAGCCGTACCGAGATTATTGACATCGGCATAAAGAGCCAGAGAGGAAATCAGCACTAACATAGACACCAGAATCCCTATAAAAAATAGTTGCCCGATATCATCCCATTCGCGACCGATTAATGCTAAGACAAACAAGCTAGTTGCAAACAAAGCAGAAGCAATACAGTAAATACAAGCTGCTTTAATATCAACAGCCAGTACATACATCAGATAGCCGCTGAAAATCGTCATAGCTGTGCTACCAGCAAACAGAAATAAGCCCGTCCAAGACTCTAACTTAGAGCGGAGACTCTTCTGTTCTGCTGGATTAACAAGTAGGGGAGCTACGGCAAAAACTATCATGCTCAAGTAGCCCAAAAAACCGAACAAAGAAAGAGGCAAACCAAAGACATAGGCATAGGGACTCGAAAGCACGATATCGCAGCCTTCGATCGGACAAACTGCCGTTCCGTTGGATAACTTGACCACTGTTAGATAAGCAGTAGTCGCAGCCCCTATCGAGGCAATTCCTGCCGTGATGGGACGAGAATAGCGGTGAATCCAAGGCTGAGAACGTTGACGACGCATAGTATTTTTGACCTCAAAATGAATGTATGTCTCAATTGAACGAAGCGAGAAACCTTCAAATCGTTGGTGCCAAACTTGTTAAGCGATATTGCTACAGCCCCTGTTGCTTCATTCTGTCGCGTTGTGCATCTCGAATAATACTGATTCCACCCCAAACGACTAGGCTTGCGATTCCAAATCCAACAATTAAATCGGGAAATCGAGAATTAAATAGAGTCACTAGGAAACCTGCGACGATCACACTGAAATTTGCAATTACATCATTCTGCGTAAATATCCAACTTGCCCGCATATGTACCTCACCCTTACGATGCTTTGAGAGAAGGTACAAACCATAACTGTTAGCAATTAGGGCCAAAAAAGCCATTGCCATCATCCAACCCGATTCCGGTGAACTCCCCCAAACAAACCGTCGAATCACATCGACGACAACCATCACGGCTAACGTGATCTGAAAAATACCACTTAGAGTCGCTGCACGATTCTTATGATGCGCCGATTTGCCAACTGCATACAGCGACATCGTGTAAACCGAAGCATCTGCAAACATATCTAATGAGTCTGCAACTAAGGCAGTTGAATCCGCTAAAACTCCTGCCACAATTCCGACGACAAACATTGTGCCATTGATAAGTAACAGAATTCGCAGCGTTTTACGCTCGGCTGCGTTCTTGGCTTCCATGTGACATCCACAGTCTGACATCGTGCCTCCTAATTAGCTTGTTTTTATTCGTTCTTTGAGCAGTTGTAGCGGGTACACTCATAAACTCCTTTTGCTACATCAGCCAGTAACTCTTCAACCATTTCCAAAATCTCAGCAACTCGTGCATCGGCGAGTTGATAGCTCGTGTACCGTCCTTGCTGTACGGTGTTTACCAGACCGCAATCACGGAGACAGCTCAAGTGGTTTGAGGTGTTAGATTGCGATAGCCCGGTTGCTTCAACAATTTCACTCACGGTCATTGCACGCGATCGCAGCACGTCCAAAATCGCCAATCGTGATGGATCGGAAAACCCACGAAAGAGTTTTGCTTTCAAGCGAGTGGACTGGGATTGAGCAGAGACAATCATATGCTTAGTTCCAATACAAAGCTCTTTTGTATCATCATATCAGCAACTAATGATATGTCAACACCTGAAAGCTTATTTATACCCTTATATGAGCAGCGTCGCAGTTCCCACATCCGCTATTGCCCAAGCCGGAGCATCGTTAATCCCATCTCCCAGTATCGCTACAATTTTCCCTGGTGCTTGCAGTGTTTAGATTTGAGCTGCTTTTGGGTCTAGTCCAACTTCAGCAAAAACGCGCTGGATACCAGCAGAAGGGCGATCGACTCAACTCATGCCTTGGAGTTTGACTGTCAGATGATCCATATATGCACTGTGAAATTGGGATGGGTAATATTCTGACTTCTGTCTTCAAGCGCCTGGATAGCCAACAGATGCGATCGCTTCCCTAACTTCATTTTCCGGTTTCACAGTTTGAATTGTCACCAACTTCGTCTTGAGATCGGCTTAAACAACGGCGGCTGAGTCAACTGCTTGGACTTCTCTAGTCCACTGGAGTGTCAAGGGGGATTGCGAAATTAATCAGGAATTATGGAAAAAGTGGTTTGACACCCTACCCATAGGGTAAGGCGCGCACTGTGCACCCTACATAATTAGGTTATGAGTCCTGTAAATCTTAAATTTGAGTTCGATCGACAGCACAGCAATAATTTTTTACAATTCCCAGTCGAAAATTTCATCCTAATTTCATTTATATGTGGAAAGCTGAAGATAAATAGTCGTTTTAAGCATATAAAATGTATGAAACCAATTTCATTAAAAACCGGCTTTGCAGGGCTGACATTGATCGCCACAGCCGCCCTAACCAGCGGAGTGCTCGCAGCTTGTTCAAAAGCTCCTACAAGCCAAACTCAAGCCCCAAACGTTACGGCTGCAACCGAAGTGAACAACAAGCCAGACGCGGCACAAGGTGGCATGGGTGGCATGAATCATGGCATGGATCACAATATGTCAATGGATTTAGGCCCGGCTGATGCCGAGTACGATTTGCGATTTATTGATGGCATGACACTGCACCATCAAGGTGCAGTAAACATGGCAAAAGAGGTACTCAATAAATCCAAACGCCCGGAAATGAAAAAAATAGCAAATGAGATGATTGCCGCTCAGAACCGCGAAATCAATCAAATGAAAGAGTGGCGAAAAGCTTGGTATGCCAAAGCCAGCAGTACGCCAATGGCTTATCACGCTGCAATGAGTCACACGATGGCAATGACTCCCGAACAAATGCAAAGCATGATGATGAGCATGGATTTAGGGGCCGCTGATGACCAATTTGACTTGCGATTTCTCAATGCGATGATTCCCCACCACGAAGGAGCTTTAGTGATGGCCCAAGATGCTTTGAAGAAGTCGAAGCGGCCGGAAATAAACAAATTGTCCCAAGAGATTGTAACTTCGCAAAAGCAAGAAATAGAGCAAATGAAAGAGTGGCGACAAGCTTGGTACAAACAGTAACACCATATTTCACCCGGATTTCATTTTGATCTGCAAAACTGATCTTTGAGTTCAGATTCTCCCCTACTCAATCATGCAATACTACCGCCGTGTCCGCTCCTCAGCACCCATAGTTCACTTTTCGGGAATACTCCTGACTCTTTTGTTATTCATCGAGTCCACCCCCGTTTTTGCCCACGCGGGACACGGAGATGAATTTAAGCACAGTGGCGAAACAACTGAAACTCCTACTGCTATTTCTGTCGATGCCGAAACAGCAAAACGATTAGGAATTAAAGTCTCCCCTGCCGCTCGCCAGCGACTAGATATCGGCATCAAAACCACAGGACAAATTGAAACTTTACCCAACGAAAAAGTAGAAGTTACGGCTCCGGTTGCTGGCAAAGTAGTAGAGTTGCTGGTTAAGCCTGGGGACAAAGTATCAAAAGGTCAACTGGTTGCGGTTTTATCGAGTTCAGAATTAGGACAATTGCGGGTTGAATCTCTCTCGAAACGTGCCGAAGCTGAGGCAGATTTGCAGCAAGCACAAGGAGATTTAAAACTAGCACGAGAAAATTACGATCGCCAACTTCAAATATCCGCAGCAGAAATCGCCCAAGCCAAAACCCAATTGACGGCGGCAACTAAGCAGTACCAGCAAGAACAAGAATTAGTAAACAAGCGTTCAGTTGTGCAAGCCGCTAAAGAAAACTATCAGCGCCAAGTTGAAATAGCGCAAGCCGAAATAGCGCGGGCAGAAACAGAATTAACTGTTGCTAAAGAACAGTTTGAGCGCGACAAAGAATTAGCGGCATCAGGGGCGATCGCGCGGCGCACAATGCTGGAATCGCAAGCGCACTTCGCCGAAGCACAAGCCACTGTTGCTAAGGCAAAAAGCCGTCCTGAAGTTATCCAAGCTCAAACCGAAATTAAACAAGCCGAAGTAGACCTCCCAATGCGGGAATTGCGGGAATCTCAAGGCATGGTTGCAGAAGCAAAAGCTCAACTTACCAGAGCTCAGAGCCGCCGGGAAGTCCTAGAAGCCGAGAACCAAGTTAAACGCGGCAAAACTGCCGTCCAAGTTGCTCAGTCGCGCATTCGTTTGGCTGACGCACCCTATCAAGCGCGGCTGCAACAATTAGGAACTGCTGCCAACGATCGAGGACTCGTTACCGTAGTTGCTCCGATTTCCGGGACGGTAGCCGATCGCGAAATCACTCTAGGAGAGTCAGTAAACGCTGAAAAACCGTTGATGAGTCTGTTAAATGACAGCCGCGTTTTTGCCACAGCCAATATTTACGAAAAAGACCTGAATAAAGTAAAACAGGGTCAGGTAGTCAGGGTAAAAGTCGCTAATTTACCCGATCGCATTTTCAATGGAAAAATCGCCTTCATTGGGTCATCCGTCGAAGGAGAAACGCGGGTTGTGCCGGTGAAAGCAGAAATAGATAATATTAACGGCGAATTAAAGCCAGGACTGTTTGCTGAGTTGGAGATTTTAACAGACAAAACTGCCACAAATATTTTAGCAATTCCGAGTGCTGCGGTAGTGGATGTTAGCGGTAAAAAAACTGTTTACGTCCAAAATGGCAATGCTTATCAAGCTGTTGAAATTGAACTGGGTCAAACGGCCGGAGATTTAGTTGAAGTTAAGAGTGGTTTATTTGAGGGAGATTTGATAGTAACGCAGCGAGCACCTCAACTTTACGCACAATCTTTGCGGGGCGGCAGCAAGCCCTCAAAAGACGAGGAAAAGAAAGAGGCAATTCCAAAGGTAGCAGAGGTTAATTTTAATAATTTACCCGTCTCTTTCTGGTGGACGGGAATAGGGGGAGCAGTTGCGATCACATCCCTGACTTTCACAGCCGGCGTGTTGTTGGGAAATCGGCGCAAATTGCCAGCATTAGCAGCGGATTCTGGAAACAATGCCGGAAACAATAGTTTTTCCGACTCTGCATCGCCGTTGCACAATGAACTGCTGTTACACAATAACAACCATCACGTTAAAGCTCAAGAGAAAGAAGTCAAGAGTTTGAAGTAAACAATTGCGTGAATATAGCAATTTAGTTTGCAGAAGTATCTATCTATAGCCTTTCTCAGTAAAATGAGGTGCTCATAGGGCATAGGGCATAGGCATAAGACTCGCCCCCATACCTCACCACGCTTGAGAACCGCTATATTAACTCCAAAATAATAAAATGTTCAGCACTATTCTCAGATGGGTAATTAACCGCCGCTGGCTAGTTGTTATCGCTACCATTATTGTTAGTCTTTGGACATTGTATATCATCCCCCAAATGTCCCTTGATGTCTTTCCTCCTTTTGCACCCCCGCAAGTCGAAATTCAGACGGAAGCACCGGGGCTGGCGCCGGAAGAAATCGAGTCTTTAGTAACACTGCCGATCGAAAGTGCAATTAACGGAACTCCTGGGGTGACAGCAGTGCGATCGTCTTCCGCTGTAGGTCTTTCTGCCGTTAAGGTAATCTTTGATTGGGGAACTGAAATTTACCAAGCCCGCCAGTTGATAACAGAAAGGTTGCAGCAAGCTCAAAGCAAGCTTCCCGCAGGAGTAGAAGCACCACAAATTTCTCCGACAACTTCACCGGTAGGCCTTGTTATTACCTATGCTTTTACCTCGGAAACTACTCCTTTGATGGAAGTGCGCCGTCTGGTGGATTGGCAAGTCACAAATCGCCTTCTAGCTGTGACTGGCGTTGCTCAAGTGGTGGCTTACGGCGGCGATCAGAGGCAGTATCAAGTATTAGTAGAACCTGCAAAGTTGAAAGCTTTTAATGTGTCGTTGCAGGAAGTTGCCGAAGCGACAGCGGCTGCGAATGTTAACGCGCCGGGGGGGTATTTAATTACGCCGGATCGAGAAACTTTAATCCGGGGGGTGGGGCGGATTGCGTCTGTGGAAGATTTGCAGCAATCTGCGATCGCCTCTCGCAACGGAACACCCGTCAGAATTGCTGATGTCGCTGATGTCAAGATTGGTGCTGCAATCAAGCGGGGAGATGGCAGTTTTAACGGCAAAAAAGCTGTGATTGTGATGGTAAACAGACAGCCCGTTGCTGATACTCCGACGGTAACTAAAGCGGTTGAGGCAGCAATGGCTGAGGTGCAGCAAGCTCTGCCAAAAGATATTAAAGTTACTGTGACTTTTCGCCAGGAAGAATATATTAATTCCTCGGTGGAGAATGTGCGATCGGCTTTAGTTGAAGGCAGCATCATTGTTACCATCATCCTGATCCCGTTTTTGATGAATTGGCGCACTCTCGCGGTTGTTTTGCTGGATTTCTTTCTGACTTGGCTGTTCGCGCTGCTGGCGATGTATTGGCTGGGGCTGGGGCTGAATACGATGACTTTAGGGGGTTTGTCGGTGGCGATCGGCACTGCGATCGACGATGCGATCGTCTATGCCGAAAATACCTACCGCAACTTGAGAGAAAATAGGTCTTCTCTTAATCCGCGTCCGGTAATGGATGTGATTTTTGACGGCAGTCAAGAGGTGCGCGATTCGTTAATTGGAGCGACTGTTATTGGGATTGTTGTGTTTTCTCCTATTTTTACTTTGCCCGGTGTAGAAGGTCGAATTTTTACGCCGATGGGGATTACTTATTTGGTAGTTGTGGTGATTTCTAGTCTGGAATCGCTGTTAATATCTCCAGCCCTTTGTGCTATCTTGTTGCCTGCCAAACGCATGAGTTCCGAGGAACCTTGGCTGCCGAGATTTTGCAAGCGTATCTATCATTTTTTTATAGAATTGTCAATGCGCTATTCGGCGATAATTTTAGCTTTAGCT
Organism: Microcoleus sp. B13-B6; assembly: GCF_036705405.1. Classification (NCBI taxonomy): domain Bacteria; kingdom Bacillati; phylum Cyanobacteriota; class Cyanophyceae; order Oscillatoriales; family Microcoleaceae; genus Microcoleus; species Microcoleus sp. B13-B6. The sequence continues at coordinate 16,473 of NZ_JAUBUJ010000030.1, read as the reverse complement.
GCTGCTAGTATGGTGGCTGCATTAATTATTTTGCCATCTTTTGGACGGGTGTTTTTACCCGAGTTTCAGGAGCAAACTTTGGTAAATACTATTCTGCTTTATCCGGGGGTGTCTTTGGAAACAACAGATAGCGCGGCTTTTGCGATCGAAGATGCACTTAAGGATGATACCAGGTTTGAATACGTGCAAGTGCGATCGGGCAGAGCTCCGGGAGATGCTGATGCTGCGGGAGTCAATTTAGCTCACATTGATATCGGTTTGAGCGAGGAGGGCATGGAACACAGGCCGAAAACTTTGGAGGCGTTGCGGCAGGAATTTGCTAAATTGCCGGGAGTTGCACCAAATATCGGCGGTTTTATTTCTCACCGGATGGATGAGGTTTTATCTGGTGTCAGAAGTCAGATTGCTGTCAAAATCTTTGGCCCGGATTTGGATCAGCTTCGCAGCATCGGTGCCAAAGTTGAAGAGCAAATGAAAACTGTTGAAGGAATTGTAGACTTGCAACTCGAACCCCAGGTGCCAGTGCAACAAATTCAAATTAATTTTAACCGTCAAGCTGCGGGTAGATACGGTTTAAAAATTGGAGAGCTTTCTGAATTAATTGAGACAGCTTTAAACGGCAAAGTTGTTTCTCAAGTTTTGGAGGTGCAGCAAACTTTTGACTTAGTTGTTTGGTTGCAGCCTGAAGCCCGAAATAACTTAGAAACTATTCAGAATTTGTTGGTTGATACTCCAAGTGGCAACAAGATTCCCCTCGCCCAAGTTGCTACTGTAAAATACGGTACTGGCCCAAATACGATTAACCGCGAGAATGTTTCTCGGTTGATTGTGGCAGCGGCTAATGCTAAAGGTCGAGATTTGCGATCGGTTGTGAATGAAATTCAAGCTAAAGTCAAACGAGAGGTACAGTTGCCTTTTGGCTATTTTATCCAGTACGGCGGTCAATTTGAAGCAGAACAAAGAGCTTCCCAAAATATTATGATATTTAGTGCGATCTCTTTTCTTGTAATTACAGTATTGATGTACTTGTCCGTCAAGTCAATTCCTTCAACTGCGATGATTATGATTAATTTACCGCTCGGATTAGTGGGAGGAGTAATTTCTGTAGCTTTGACTGGCGGCATCATCTCTGTAGCTTCTTTAGTGGGTTTTGTCACTTTATTTGGCGTTGCCACCCGCAATGGCTTGTTATTAGTAGACAACTACAACACTAAATTTGCCGAGGGAATGCCTTTTAAGGAAGCAATTATTAAAGGCTCGATGGAACGGCTCAATGCTATTTTGATGACGGCTTCAACTTCAGCTTTAGGTTTAGCACCTTTAGTCTTAGAAGGCGGCCCCGGAAAGGAAATTTTGCAACCTTTGTCAGTAGTAGTTTTAGGAGGATTGTTTACTTCTACTGCCTTGACTCTGTTAGTTTTGCCAGCTTTGTATGCTAAATTTGGTAAAATTTTACGACCTCAACAACCTCAGCCAGTTATTGAAGACGGGAAGGTAATTAAAGCTGAAATAGCGAACTGATCAATCCTACTTAACTCCCTCAATCAAAGTGCAAAGTTCCTCGCTATCGGGATTGTCTGAAGTTCGATTTGTCCAAAGTTTTTTATAAGCTTCCAACTCAGCTTTGAACGCACTCATGCGCTGAATTTCCTCCTCAAAGAAATCTATTTTGCGACTTAATAAGTCTTGCACTAGCGGACAAGCTGTTATTCCTTGACGGCGAGAGGCCAAAATTTGCTGAATTTCTTGAAGAGAAAAGTTGAGTCTTTGAGCTTTCTTGATAAATTGCACTTGTCTGGCAGCATCGGCTGTGTAGTAACGATAACCGCTACTGTTGCGTAAGGCAGGTTCCAGTAACCCTAGGCTTTCATAGTATCGCAGGGTGCCTACAGTAACACCAGTTTGCTTTGCTAGTTTTCCTATTTTTAGTAGGTGCTGTTCTAGGCATTCTGTTTCAAATTTTGTCATAGCAGTTCTAGGTAAATTGGAACCCTATCATTATAGCGATAGCCAGTTTCACTTTTTTGTGCTGTTTATACTTACCCAATTTGGGCGGATAAAATATTTTATTTTGTCCATAATTCTAGTGACTCAAAAAGCAGCAGTAACTCTGTTTTGAGTTACTGCTGCTGTCGGATATTCTCTTGCTTATCCCTGAAATATAAAAACCACTTATACCTGCGCTCTTTCCTATAATTTTTTAAATCAATGAACCTGACTTATTTCACCCCAATTTCATTCTGGCGTTGCAAGCTTGTAATTAGGCAAAGATGCCCTCTGGCTAATTGATGAGCATAATCTCGCGCTCAAATGCTGAAATTTCTCGCAGGCAAGGAAGATAGATGACCATGACTAACTACCGTGTATTTTGAAGGATCTAATTTTCCACCTATAGCGCTTTTGTCTCTACTCAGAAGCTATACATGGGAATTTAGAAATTAGATGCGTTTACCCTGATTGTGGCGTTGCAAGCTTGTAATTAGGCAAAGAGGGCTTCTGGCTTATTGATAAGCATGATCTCGCGCTCGGATACTAAAGTTTTCCGCAGGCAAGCAAGATAGATGACCAGGACTAACTACCGTGTATTTTGAAGGATCTAAATCAATGATTCAACTTCTACAAACAGCGCTGAAATCATCCCTAGCTGGCGATATCACCCAGGCAATTGGAAAGGTTCCCATTGTTCGTCTCAATCGCGTGAGCGAACTCTGTCAGCATCACGAATTTTATCTCAAATTAGAATCCTGTAATCCCGGTGGCAGCATTAAAGAGAAAAATGCTGTATGTCTGGTTCAACACGCAGAACGTACCAGGTTACTCGCCCCCGGCGGCACAATTGTTGAATCTAGTTCGGGTAATTTCGGCATTGGTTTAGCAATGATTGGTGCAGCGCGAGGCTATCGCGTGATGATTGTCATCGATGGTAAAACACCGCCCCCGATTCGGCGAATGCTGGCTGCCTATGGAGCAGAATTGGTAGATGTCCCCCTGAGTGCGGCAGATGCCAATGGATCGATGCAAGTTGCGAGGATGAAAAAAGCCAAAGAACTCGCCGAAACCATTCCTGGTGCCTGGTATCCTTGCCAGCACCGCAATCCCGAAAACCCAACTGCCCACGAGCAATTTACTGCTCGCGAAATCGAACAGGCTTTTCCCGTAGCACCAGATGTTATCGTTATTGGCGTTAGTACGGCGGGACAATTGGCGGGAATTAGCCGATATTTTAAACAGCGTCATCCCCAAACTCGAATTGTCGGCGTAGATGTGGCAGGTTCGGCTATTTTTGGCACGCCGTCTCACCCCTATAAAATGACAGGATTGGGGTTATCTTTTGTACCGCCCAATTTTGATCCAATGGCACTGGATGCAGCGTATTCTGTGAACGATCGCATTGCCTTTTCTGTTTGTCATGCCCTGGCACGTCGAGAAGGCTTGTTGTTAGGAGCATCCACAGGCGCTATCGTTGCCGCTGCCCTAGCTTACAGCCAGCAGCATCGCCATTCTCAACGCATGGTACTGTTGAACCCGGATCGGGGCGATCGCTATCTCGAAACAGTCTACAATCCAGAATGGCTGTCCGAGCAAGGGATTGAAATCTTGGAACAAAAAGCCCTCACCGCTACAATTAACGCCCTTCAAAGCGTCCCTCTTACCCTCGTGCGACAGCAACAACCTGTATAAACAATGACCTTAAAGGCTTCTCCAAGTCCGTCTAAAATCGGTCTGCTAGATTTATGGCGGCAATTTATTCCCCTCTCCCTCAGCGATGTGGCAATGGCTTTTGGCGATCCGATGATGACGGCTGCCCTAGCTCATTTACCCGATGCACGGGTGAATTTGGCAGCCGTGGGCATTGCCAAAGCCCTCGCGGTCTTTTTTGAAAGTCCGATTATTATGATTCTGCACGCCTCGAATGCCCTTGCACCGAATGGGCGATCGCGTCGCGCCTTGTGGCGATTTACGCTTTTAGCAGGCGGCGGACTGAGTGCGTTACTGTTGCTGCTGACGCTGCCGTTTATTTTCGCCACGCTGGGGGGGACGCTGTTAGGAATTCCACCCCAATTGCGGCAGACGGTGCAGACTGTGTTGACGTTAATGTTTCTCTGGCCTTTGGCGATCGCGTGGCGGCGTTATTTTCAAGGATTGCTCATCCACACAGGTCATTCTCAGGCGGTTGCCAAAGCTAGCATGGTTCGTTTGTTAATTGTAGCCCTAACGTTATGGGGCGGATTTGTGTTGAAAATGTCAGGCGCAGTGCTGGCGGGGACTGCTTTGATCGCGGGGGTTCTCTCAGAGGCGCTGGTTGTAACCATTGCGGCGCACCGGCTAGGAGCCACTCGTCTGCCTCGACCCATTGATTCTGAGTTAAAGCTACCCACCAATCTCAAAAGTGTGTGGAATTTCTACTGGCCTTTAGGCTCTTCAATGTTAGTAGTCTGGGGTGGACGTGCTGTCCTGGTGGGAATTATTGCCCGCGCCCAAGACGCTAATATTGCATTGGCGGCTTGGCCTGCGGCTTGGGGATTGGTTTTGGTGATTGCCAATGCGACTCGCATGGTGCAACAGGTGATTATCAAAAATCGAGATCGAGTGAGCGATCGCCAATTAATTGCATTTGCTCTCAGTGTGGGTGGATTTTGTTCGCTACTGTTGTTTTTAGGTAGTACAACGCCATTTGGGTTGCAGGTTGTGCAAAGTTTTATCGGCAACGATGAAGCCCTGGTTGAGAGTATCCGTCCCGTATTGCTGTTGTGCGCGTTTGTACCCCTTCTGGTGGCGGTGCAAAATGCTACTCAAGGTTTTTTGGTCGGGGCAGGTCAAACCAAAGGTCTGAATTATGCAACTTGGATTGGCACGACTATATTGCTTTTAGTTGCGTTCGGTGCAGTTCAGCTTGGGGCATCGGGTGCAATTGCGGCTGCGAGCGCGATGATTATTTCTTTAACAATAGAAGTATCCTGTCTCGCGTTCAATTTACGCAAACAATTATAGCAACCGCCAAGGCTGCGCCGGACGCAAGGCGTAAGACATCCTCGATCGCATGGAGTAAACCATCAAAATTTTGAGAGATCGCTAATCAGTATTTACTTCTTGGCATCATCATTAGTTTCTCCATCGCCGTCCCTTTAATTGTCGATTACAGTTGGCGGGGTTGTCACCCCGCCAGGGTGTTATACTATCTCAGCACTTACTTGTGTGCACACTATATGTAGTGTGCACACAAGCAAGATCGCACTATTCGAGAAGCAGGGTAAAAGAGCAATTAGAAAACTAGCTACCAGATTTGATGTGAGTAAGTATAATTGTTGAACGACTTTTTAGTAGCTGCTGTTCTAAGGATTCTGTTCCAAATTTTTTCATAGCAGTTTTAGGCAAGTTTGAACCCAATCATTATAGTGATAGCCACTTTCAGTTTTGTGTAGTGGTTATAGTCATCCAATTTTTCGATAAAATACTCTATCTTGTCCAAAATAATATTGAAAAAAAAAGCAGCAGTCACTCAAAATTGAGATCGTGCTGCTGTCGGATATTCTCTTGCTTATCCCTGTTAAAAATCCGTGAGGTAATCTACACACCGGGGAAAATAAGGATTATTTATCGCAATTAGCTTGAGGGCAGTCAGGAGTAGGAGTAGTACAGGGGCCGGCGGCAAAGACAACCGCGGCTGTACCTGCTGTCAGGAGAACTGCCGTCAAAGCTGCAAGAGTGAAGCGTTTAGTCTGAGTTGCTTTAATCATGAATTTTTACCGGGGAATCTAGGATCGAAAAGTTTCTTTGGGAAACTATATATAGCATAAACCCTCAAGTCGGCTATAGAGTCAAGGGGGGGAAAGATTAAAAATGATAAAAATATTGAATTTCCGAGGTCACGATCCGAATACCTGTATGAAAGTCTGAAGATTTCATCCAGATTTCATTTTTGGGTGTCATATTCTAATTATTGTACCCAAAAAATAAATCGAATGAAAGCGCTCAAGTCAAGCTTAGTTATTCTAGGCAGTGTCGGATTGCTGTTTTTGGGAGCTTGCAGCAAAAGCGACCAAGGAACCGGCCCAAACAGCAGCCCAACATCCGCTCCTGTTGCCTCTCAACCTAATACTTCCAGTTCGGCCGCTTCTCCTGCAGCATCTGCTAAAACAGAACCTCCCAAACCATCTAAAGGAGGTCAAGTTGTCGAGTCTGGACCTTACCACCTAGAACTTTTAACTCTGAAAGAGGATAGCGGAACTCACTTAGATCTTTATTTGCAAAAAGGCGATACCCACGAACCGATTCCTAATGCAAAAGTGACGGCACAAGTGCAGTCTCCGAATGGAGAGCAGCAAACGCTGGACTTCAAATACGATGCTGATGGCAAACATTACGCCGTTGTATTTCCAGGCAAAGATGCAGGAAGTTATCCCGTGAAAGTGACTGCGGATATTAACGGAGAAAAAGTTGACGGTCGTTTTAGCTTCAATCAATAGAATGCAAGTTTTCTTACAATTGATCGGAAATCCCCTAAAATGATTTAAACACAGGATAAGCAGCACAGCTTTCTCGCAAAATGAATAGTCTAAATTACCAAGATTATCCGGTTGAGCGAGGAATAGAAGGAATAATCATTTAGATGCTCTAGCATTAATGAAAGTCAATGCTCGGAAATTTATAAGAGTACAAAATCCCTAATCAAACGAGGAAAGACCATGAAAACAGTAAAGTCAGGTTTAATTATTCTGGGTACTGTGGGGCTAATATTTTTGGGAGTTGGAAGTAACAACAGCCAAGCTGCTACTTCAGCCAACAGTTCTGCCGTCTCGTCTTCAAAACCCATTACAAGAACAGAGATAGCCGCCGCTCAAAACAAAGGCGGTCAAGTCGTTGAATCAGGGCCTTATCATTTAGAGTTGGTGGTCGAGAAAGAAGCCACTCAAACTCACCTGGATTTCTATTTGCAAAGAGGCGACAACCACCAGACAATACCTAATGCGAAGATAACCGGTCAAATTCAGATGCCCGATCGCACTCAAAAGACTGTTACCTTCACTTATGACCAGAAAGACCAGCACTATACAGCTTTCCTGCCTGGAAAAGTTGTAGGTCAGTATCAGATGAAGATTACTGCTGATATTAACGGTCAAAAGGTAGACGGTCGATTCACCTTCACTCGGTAGACTTTTTAGTAGGTTGAATCTGCGGTTGACTGGTTGACGGGTTGCTGGCGGGCTGTTTGTTGTCGTGACCAACTAATGCCCGCCAACTTCCGTTTAGAAAGAAGAAAGCAGCCATAGGCACAAGGCAACACGCCAGCATTGCTATCCCCATACCCATCCATAGGAGAATTGGGTTTTTTAATTTTTGCTCGCTCATTTTTATAAGTTTCATTCTGTCATTTTCACAGTAGGGTAATTCGGCAATTTTATGATAGCATACCGGATTGCTGTCAGAGATGAGCTATTTACCTGCACTATAAGTCGCATCAATATTAAAATTTTCATCCTGATTTCATTTAGGAATGTAAACCTTAAGTTGAGCGCGGTTAAACGCTGTCTAATCAGAATGTAACGTTTCTGGTGTTGCACCCGCCAAGTAGTAGGGATACGTCACTGCCCGCAGGTGTCAACTTAAGACTGAAACCCTTGACAAATATCGTTTGCAGCCGAGTGTGGCTACCATCACTACCCCTGTTTTTACAATGCAAAAAGCATCTACTAGGTTTGCTGAATTCGATTTAATCAGAGCTTTGGCGATCGTCAGTGTTGTGATTATTCATGCTGGTTTTTTGTCATTACCCGATCGCAGAATTCTATTTATTTCGATCGATACACTCCAGCTTTTCTGCGTACCTGCATTTTTACTGATCAGCGGTTTTTTTCTTACCAACAAGCTTGAAAATCAAAATAACCCGACGCTGATATTAAAGAAAAGGCTGTCGAGAATTATACCGCCCTATCTTTTTTGGTCAGTAGCCTTCTACATTTTAAATAATTTGGGCAACCTCAAACGATTTGATTTACTTGGATTAGTTAGAGATGTGCTGACAGGTTCTGTGCTGCCCCCCTATTACTTTATAGTTGTGATTGTTCAATGCTATTTGTGGTGGTGGATTCTAGTTAAATTAAAATTTTTTGAGCCCCGAAAAGTTTTGGCTTTGGGTTTCACCATTCAAATAGCTTTTACCATAGTCTTTTACTTAGTTGCTTTCAAATACTTACCTTCCATACCTATACCGCTGATAGAGCGCTGGATTTTTAGTTGGATTTTGCCGTTTTCCACTGGTTTAGTTCTTGGCAGTTGCTATGACAACATTCAAGGATACCTTCAGCGCCAAAGAATGCTTATTTTAGCAGCAACTATCTTGTTCTATCTAGCGAGTATTTGGGAATTTTACCTACTCAGTGAAGTGAATTCGGATGCCTGGTTTGCCCGATCGTTTTTTAAACTATCTACTCAAGGATACGCAATTTGGTTCGTACTGTCGATATTGGCATTTTCTCAAAGCATCATACTTCCCAGTAAACTATCGAAATTAGTCAAAATATTGGCGGCTTACTCCTTTCCTATATACCTGCTAGATGTGATGGTAGTAAACTATGTTAATTTAGCGTCTTATAAATTTATGTATTCTGCCGAGCCACTGCTCAAGCTCGGAGTTTTAGTGACGGTAGATTTGCTAGTTTGTTTTGGGATTATTTACCTGTTGCAAAAACTTTTACCCAAGAATTACAGTCAGTACATTCTGGGAATTTAATCTGGATTTACGCAACATCCGTGGGGGCGAGGCGATCGAAAATGGGGAAATGGGTTTAACATTTAGTTCCAATATTCAATAAATTAATTATGAAACTCCAAAACATTGTAGGAACCAATAAGAAAGTGGATGTAAAGGCGATCGCTGCCGATAAAGAGCTAACTCGCCAAATCCAAATTCGTCTCATCGACTTAGGTTTGCTAGACCCTCCAGCCAACGGCATCTTTAGTCCAGTCTCTACTGCGGCTCTCAATCGATTTCACAAGCTGATTCAGTGCACTGATGAACCAGGATTTATCGGAGCAAAAACAGCCGAGAAACTTATTGAAGCCAAGCCATCGGATCTCAAATTTCCACCTCCTGTCCTCAAGATAGTTAATGAGACAGTTCTCAAGGCTAGACCTATCTATGCGTTAAATTTATCAGATGCAGAGAAACAAAAAATTGAAACGGGGAAAGTATTGGAGCTTGTCTCTTATGAAATGGTTCGCGATCACATCCGAGTAGCTTTGCGAAAAGATTCCTTTAAAAATTCTCAAATCTGGTATGTCTATAGGTCGCACGTCCAAATTTTACAAGAAGGAAAGGTAATTTATCCAAAAACTAAGCCTAAGAGCTTTCAACTTGCTAATTTTCCTTACAAATACCAACTGGATAATTACTATAATCCGACTGGTGCTTGCAATGTCACATCAATGGCAATGTGCTTGCAGTTCCTCAACAAACCGCGCCGGGACACGATCGGTCAATTTGAGGACGAACTCTACGCATATGCACTCAACAAAGGTTACAGTCGCTGGAACCCCTACGACTTGGCAAAAATTGTCAGAGAGTATGGTGCTCAAGATACCTTTAAAGAGAATGCGACCTTTGAGGAAGTTAAAGATTGGTTAGTAGATGGAAACCCAACTGTCATACATGGCTATTTTACTTCTTTCGGTCATATTCTGCCCGTAGTTGGATATGACGAAACTGGCTTGATTGTTCACGATCCTTATGGAGAATGGTTTGCTAGCGGGTATAACAACAATGCCAATGGAGCTTATCTTCACTATTCCTATGATTTAATCCGTCGCGTTTGTATGGCAGATGGAAATTTCTGGGTTCATTTCATTTCCAAGTAAGAGAGTAAAGCGCTTGTTTGCTATTAAAATTCACCTCTCACTGGTTCATATTTCATCTTGATTTCATAATTAGCTGTCAATCTAGTTAATAAGAAGCTAACTCTTCAAATATGAATGTTGAAGTAGGTTGGCGTACTGTACTTAATTTCCTAGAGAGTCAAAACTATGAGAACACTCATTTACGGTGCTGTATTTGCTCTGTCAGCCGCAGTTTTAGTTCCTGCTGTCCATGCGAGCACCAGAACAGGCGCCGAGAATTTTCCTCACATTGATAGTTCAGTACAATTTCCGGAAACTAAGGCAAGAATCGTCAGGCATACTTTCCGGCTACACATTCCTCAAGGAACTAGGGCTATTTCTCAATTAAAAATTAGCGTTCCTGCGGGGTTAACTGTCAGGGATGATATCAGTATATCTGACGATTCAGGTCAAAAAATTGACACTAAGGTTTCTGTCAACAGCAATCAAGTTATACTAACCTTCTCCCAACCTCTTTCTCCCGAAAACACAATCAAAATTACCATGAATAAAGTAATAATTTCTGGAGTTTCTAACGCTTGGATGTACCAACTTACTGCTACATTAGTTGGCGACAATACAGACATTCTCCTCGGTATAGCACGGGTTCGCAGCTATCAATAAAAAAATCAGGTGTTACGGCCGATCTTTCATCCTGGTTTCATCCATACGTATCAAACTAAGAAATAAGCCAAACGTTAGTTTTCAAGGAGTGCAGTCGTGAAAAAATTAATTAGCATTAGTGCAGCATTTGCCCTAATTATTGCCTCTTCTATCTCCGCAGCAAAAGCAACAGGAATACCGGGAGATTCCCAATCACCTCACATTGTCGGAGGCCGTTCCTATCCTGACTACCCAACTTGGAGAGCCTTCCACGATTTTGACGTTCACGTTGAGGGAGAAGCCATTTCAGAACTATCAATTCAGTTGCCCTCACTGCGAATCAAGGGTATTGAAGTAAGCAGGCAATCCGGTGAAAAGATTGAGGCAACAACTTCTGTTAAAGGTGGAAAAGCAATGGTAGTTTTCTCCAAACCTGTAGTTGCCGGGACTGTGCTGACAATTTCTATGCTTGAGGTTGAGGCTTCCATCTACCCGCGTAATTATATATACCGCGTTTATGCCAAGAAAGTGGGTCAGAGTTCAGACAGTAAAGTTGGTACGGCCAATATTCAAACTCTCCCACGGTGGTAAATGCTTTTGGAGGTTAATTTCCTAAGCGACTGACATCTTACCTGGATTTATTTCAGGGCTTTTAGACCCATTAATGCCGAGTCCATTGAGTTAATTATTTGAGGAGCATCGCCATGAAAAAGTTAGTTTACGCCACTGCATTCACCTTCTTGTTGTCATATAATGCCCCCGCTACTGTTGCGGGAGGAGCGATGCGAAATGCTAATATTTCTCACCTGATTCACAGCGGAGCCCATCCCAATAGCGCTCGCTTTCAGGGTGCTACTCATCATTTTGAAGTTCACGTTCAGGGAAAACCTCTTTCGGCACTTACAATTGATTTACCGGATGATGTGAAAATGCGTAGCGGAATTGACGTAACAAATCAATCTGGTCAAAAAATCGAGTCTCAAGTTTCTGTTAATAACCGAAAAGCGACAGTGGTTTTCTCCCAACCTGTTTCTCCTGATACCACCATATCGATTGATATGCGGGGCATTCACACTCCTGGTTACAGTCGGAGTTGGATGTACGCTATCTCTGGTAAAATGGCGGGAATAAACGCAGAAGTACCACTCGGTACAGTTTTAATTCAAACCTACTAAAGGTAGCTGGCAGTTAGGGATTTTAAATTGCAATTAACTTGAATAAATTCGAGAAAATTGCAATTTAAAATTTGCTATTACTTAAAGGCTAAAAGCTGAAAAAGTCGGAAGAGTGCTATCTTTTGTTGCTCAATTTTTGAAACAATTTACTGCAATAAATGAGAGTTATGTCCTGACCAATTACCTATTAACACTTTAACACTTACCAATTACCTATTAGGAAAGATGAATCAAAATAAACTATTTAATCGGACTCGCTGGAAATTAGCCATTTCCTATGCAGCAGTAATGGGTTTGATTTTAAGCTTGTTGGGATTTGGTGTATATAGGGCGATCGCCCACGCTCACTGGGTAGCCCTAGACCGGGAATTAGAATCGGTAGCGGGAACGCTACATGACAGCCTAGAAATCAAATTGCAGCAGCCCGGACGCCTGGAACCAATAGTCAATGAACTTTTGCCCAACCTCCGCGTAATTGGAGTTAACGGCATTAAAGAACAGTTGCCAAGCCGCCATACTTTAAGCGCTATCAACCAAAGCTATTACTATATCCGTTTATTTGATAAGTCAGGAAATTTGATTGCTACAGCAGGCGCTTATCCCAAAGAATTGCTAGGGACTTTTAACTCACAACACTGGCAAACCATTACTGACAGCAAAGGCAATATTTATCACCAAATTTCTGTATCACTGCATACTCAAAATCAGAAAAATTGGGGATACTTTCAAGTGGGGCGGAGCTTGCAAGACTTCAACGATTATCTCAGTACAGTCAAATTAGTTTTAAAGTTGGGATTGCCTACTGCGTTAATCTTGGTAGGCTTTTCTAGTTGGTGGCTGGCAGGATTGGCAATGAAACCAATTTATGCTTCCTACCGACAAATTCAACAGTTTACAGCGGATGCCGCTCACGAACTACGAACGCCTTTAGCCGCCTCTCAAGCGACAGTAGAATCCGGGCTGTTGATGTCTGAATTGGATGAAAAAGAAGCGCGGGAAATTTTGCGAACTGTAGAGCGCCAAAACCGCAGATTGACTCAGTTAGTGGCTGATTTGTTGCTGTTGGCGCGGATGGATAATCAACCGATACCCGATCGCCCTCAATTGTGTTGTTTAAATGACTTGGTTAGCGATTTAGTCGAGGAATTGGCAGCAATGGCGATCGCCAGAGAGGTAGCGCTAACATCGGAATTGCCGGTGCATCAGCCATTGACTATTATTGGTGATTCTAACCAGCTTTATCGCTTAGTTTTTAATTTAATTGTCAATGCCATTCAATACACTTCACCTGGTGGCAAAGTAACGGTTATTTTAGAAAAAAATGACCATTTAGTTGTGATTCATGTTCAAGATACAGGGTGTGGGATTGCAGCAGAAGATCAAAAGCAAATTTTTGATCGTTTCTATCGAGTTAACAGTTCACGCGATCGCGTTACTGGCGGCTCGGGATTGGGATTGGCGATAGCGCAAGCTATAGCCTTAGCACATGGCGGTAGCCTGACTGTGCAAAGTAAATTGGGTACGGGTAGCATTTTCACACTGCGATTTCGAGAAAGAAATGCGGCGTTGATGAATGATGCCATGAATCATGGAGTAATCGGCACATCCTAGAACTTGGGCGTTGGGCGTTGCACATTTATGGTATGATGGACAAATATACTTAACTAACTAGGGCTTGCTCAATAAGTGGTTCAAGTAAACACTGTATGGGTTTTCGGACGAAGAAAGGTAGTAATGTGCAGGAAAAACAGGTGAAATAGATCAAAATCCCTGCATTACCATCTGCGAGCATATACATAAAAGCGGAACTTTATCTTCTCCCACCCTTGGAGTTTGAGCTAGCCAACGGATACAAAGAGGTTTTTCAAACTTGACCACACATGATTTTTTAGGGTCTATAGCTTGTGCAATTATCTTTGATAAGTCGCTCCTTCAATCCTAGGTTTTTAAGCATGGTTTTCTTCCCCTTCTTCTTTCCATTATTACTCCCTTTACTCGACCATAAAAACTGTTGGTAAGACGATAACGCGGAGCTGTAGTCAGAAAGTCTTTACGTAGAGCTTAATGCTCAAACTTTAGGGTTTCTAACGCTCGTTCGCGCCAATATAAAAATAAAGGCAAAGCACAAGATACACCAATGCCAAAAGTAGCGACAACGTAAACAAACAACCAGCGACGAGACAAACCTAATCGCTTTAGCTCAATAAATGAAAAACAGAAGAAGACATCTGCACAAATGAGCAAATCTATTGCTACGGCAGAAGCGACATGATTAGCGAACGCATTCTGGAAAAATAAATCGAGATCAAGACCATTCTGGAGAAAGAACTTCAGCAGAAAGCTCCAAGGCGCGATCGCACCAATAATCGTTAGCAGCAGATAAAGCGATTGGGTTGACAGAAATTTTTTGGATGTAGGTAGTTGCCGCTGTAGATAAGTTGCATTGGACATAGGTTCACTTTCCTTTTGTTATCAGCACTTCAACAGGGACTTGGTTTGGCGAAGCGTAAAAGTTCGTCATCAACCCTGTTGCTCTGATTGTCACCCTCCGAGATAATATAAACAATTACCTACGAGGTAATAAGGATAGTAAAATGGCGAGCGCTTCAACCTCAACGCAATCAACTCCAAACCGAGACGCATCCTTTGGGAATCTGCTCAAACACTGGCGCAATCAACGCGGTTTGAGTCAACTCGATTTGGCTTTAGCTGGCAATGTCTCTCAGCGGCATATCAGCTTCTTAGAATCAGGCAGAGCTAATCCCAGCCGGGATATGGTACTGCAACTGGCGGCTGTGCTACATGTTCCTCTGCGCGATCAAAACATCATGCTCACGGCGGCGGGCTTTGCGCCGATTTATTCCCAAAGCGATTTATCAGCGCCTGAAGTTGAACCGATCCGCAAAGCCATAGAGTTTATCTTGCGCCAGCAAGAACCCTATCCGGCATTAGTAATGGATCGTTATTGGAATTTAATCCAGAGCAATACAGCCGCGCAACAGCTTACCAATTGGTTAGTTCATCCAGAGAAGCTGCAACACCATTTCTGCATCAACGGCAGGATTAATCTGATGCGGCTGATGTTTCATCCTCAAGGGTTCAAGCCGTTTGTGGGGAATTGGGAAGAAATTGCTAGCCATCTGATGCAACGGGTGTATCGAGAAGCGTTCGTCGATGGACATAGCGACGAATCTATGGCTCTTTTTCAAGAACTACAAGCTTATCCAGATGCCCCCCGCTTGTGGCAGCAATCTCTACCCCGCACCTGGCAACTACCCTTGTTGACGGTACAGTTTGTCAAAGACGGACTGAGCCTTAACTTATTTTCGGCGATCGCCACGTTAGGTACTCCTCATGACATCACGTTGCAGGAACTGCGGATTGAAAGCCTGTTTCCGGCAGATGAGGTGGCGCAAACCAATCTTGCAAATTTTTACAGGGATACACCGGCACCCCACTAGAGATGGGTACTCCCCAGAAAGCCGGGGCCGGTGGGCTAATATGGGCACACATATCGTTAGCGCACTCAATGCCGAAGTATTCCCCTGAAACAGTCGAGGCCATCTTAGAAACCATCCGCACAACGGGCAGCGCGTGAGCCGGTCGCCTAATGAGTGTCTGGTTGCTCGCGCGTCGCTTCGATATTAGGAAAAAGCCCTATCCTGATAAATCTTTGTTGATATTAAACACAGAACAAAATTACAAACATCAACAAAATGGTTACTAACAAGACACACATCGCCGTCTCTCTAGACCTGGGAACCAGCATTCCCAGCAGTGTACGTGCAGCAGATGCAAGCAACCTCGTTCTGAAAATTAGGCACGAAAACGAATTAGAAAAGGTACGGGCTCAAAATCAACAGTTGGTGGAATTTCGATCACAAGTTGAGGCCACGCAGGCTGCGAGCGAAAAGCTGAAGGTTCAACAGGTTCAACAGTTGGTGGAATTTCGATCACAAGTTGAGACCACGCAGGCTGCGAGCGAAAAGCTGAAGTTTAATGACAGGCGTTTTGGTAGCTACAAAACCTGGCAGTCATTCCGCATCCTGTCCTAGTTAGGTCGATCGCCAACTCTCTAGCGTCTGTCTCATCTCCTGACCTAGCAGTAGCACTTCTAAGTCCTAGATGGGTAAATTTGATTTCCTTGACCTAATTGCAACGATCACAGACGCTCTCGCCATTAAGACACCGTATTAGGGTCTGCTCTTAACCTGCCTTCATACCAACAGTTTAGCCGATTGCAAAGCGCGAGTCCGACAACAGCAATTTATGCAACTGCCAAGGCTGACATAACGGCTGCTACGCTGCCAATTTTTTCGCACTTCTGAAATTTGATTTTTAATTCAACTTACCATACCGTAACTTGACTATTAAGTCAATTCACTTGTTGTTAAAAACGCTAAAAAATAGCTAATTGTTGTGGAGCGCTAAAGTCAGGGATTTGCAGTATAAAGTCAGGCGTTTGCAGTATAAAGTCAGGCAAGTGCAGGTATTTGCAGGGGGTGCACTTTACCTGCAAATGCCTGTAAATATCCTGCAAATGCCTGACTTTTTCGGTCAAATTACTGCTTTTTTGTGCTCTTCGTGACTTTGCTTGTTGAGGCTGCTTTTGGCTGTTCTCAATCGGTAGCAAGCAATGGTTTTGCGATCGCAAACCATGATTAATGCGTGCAGAAAAAAAATAATACACCCTGATGAATGGGGCATCCTAGGTGTCAAGCGACTTGATTTTTACCCGATATCCAACTGTGCTGATTGCACGAACATTGCTCCTGCTGTTGTGGAGACCCTTGTGACAGCATCGGCGTCAATTGCCCCAACT
>NZ_JAUBUJ010000029.1:74250-82978 GCF_036705405.1 Microcoleus sp. B13-B6 | reverse complement strand
AGGTTCTTATGTTACTTGCGGGTAATCCTCTACCCATTTCAGGGCTAGTTTCTACCCAACGAATCGCACTCCTGGTCGAAACCCGTATGAGTTAGGTTCAAATCGCGCTTCCCATTCTGGCTAAGCGTGCCAGCTTGACAAGTGCGCGGCATCGCTCGGTCATTTATTGTCGGGATGCCTAATGGTCGCTTCTCCTCTGTCCCAGGCTTGGGAATCCATACTCGCCTAGTTGGAGCGACTTTTGGGCTTAATTTAAGTTTGGCAACAAGGGCGAGACGTTGTTTTGGGGTCAGGCTTTTAAGCCCATCCACACCAGCCGTCTTCTTGCCGCTGTTGTCTTGTGTTACCCGCCTGACCGCTAAGCATCTTGCTGACCAGGACTTCATCAACGTCTTTTGGAGTCTGCGTATTGCTTTAACATCACCACGTTGAGAGGCTCGATAAATTCGTTTTTGGAGCTTATAGACAGACCGTTCCAGTTTTCGCCAGTTAATGTGTCTCCATTCCACCATCGGTTGTGACCGTGTTTTAGACATATATACTCGGACTTTCGACTTTATCTTCCATATCACCGCGAGTCTGTCTGCATATCCCTGTCATTACAACAGGGCATTAGCTTTTGACTCTATCCCACCTGTTCGCAGCATACGGTTAGCACCTGCTCTTGGTATTCGACCTCCAAGAGAGCTTACGAGAGGTTACTTCGTTCCTGATAGCCATTGATTGAATCTTTAGAGTTGATGCTGTCCACCGGGATTATTGGGAGTGCTGCTGATACACCAAGACTTATCAGCCCCTAATCCATTGCCTTTTGGCTCCAGCGCAAAAAGCCTTATTTCGCTGGTTGGCTTTCACGATGGTTCAAGCGCATCTTCGCTTTCGCTACTCATGGATTCTTGCTAAAGGGGATTGCTGACTTAGGCTGTCAGCTACCTTCTTTCGTCCCGCTTTACCAATTTGATGGCTAGTCTCCTCAGTAGGGATCGTGCTTTCACCACTGCACCTGTGGGGAGGGATTTGTCTTTCTGTTATTAGGCAGGAGACTCACCCTCATGGCTATCAAGTTGTCAAGGTTCAGTTAGGATTACTCCTTTCTATGTTCCTTGCCTCCTATCTTTGGGCATTGCTACCCTTTCAGGAGAACGAGTCGCAGCCAGGCTTCAGCCGTGGGGAGTGTCAAATATTCATCTCAAACTCCAAACAACAAAGCCTGAGAGCTAATGCTCTCAGGCTTTTCTAGCTGAATTTTTCACTGCTTGTTGCATCGGGCGCGCTAGCTCAAGCAGAGGATTTGCTTTCTTCAGCTACTTGCTCGTTGTTGGGTAACTCCAGGCAATAACCAGCCCCGTATACGGTTTTGATGTACCGAGGATGGCGGGGATCGGGTTCCATCTTGGTTCTCAGGTGTCTGATGTGTACACGAATTGTTTCGATGTCGTCGTCGGGGTCGTAACCCCACACTTCTTTGAGAATTTCGCTGGGAGAGACTGTCTGACCGTGGCGCTGAAGCAAGCAGTGCAGCAACTCAAACTCTAGGTGGGTCAGTTTGACTGTCTGAGCGTACCAAACAGCTTCAAACCTTTCGGGGACAAGGGTCAGCGGGCCGTAATTCAGAATTTCGGAGTGTTTGGCAGCTTGGGGGATGCGGTCTGTTCGCCTTAGTAGAGCTCGCACTCGCGCTAGCATCTCTTCTAGTTCAAAGGGTTTGGTCAGGTAGTCGTCGGCGCCGGAGTTGAAGCCTTCTACTTTGTCTTGAGTTTGACTTAAGGCGGTCAACATCAAGACGGGAATGTCTGAGGTGCGCTCGTCACGCCGCAAACGCTGACATACGGTGAATCCGTCTACTCTAGGCAGCATGAGGTCTAGCATGATCAGGTCGGGGAGCAGTTGTATGGCTAGTGCCTGACCTTTGATGCCGTCTTCTGCCTGGGTGACTTCGTAGCCAGCCATTTCTAGGTTGACGGCTACGAGTTCGGCGATCGCCGCGTCATCATCAATAACAAGTATCCGGGGCATCATTATTTATCTCACCGCTAACCAGATGGGGGAGGCTACAGCCTTCTGGGGGTTCCAGGTAACTTTAACAAGCAATTTTTTAATTTTAAGCTTCATTTAAGAATTATAAGGTTGATTAAGACCTTTTTGAGCTATGTAAAAATTGTTGTATTAATTATAAGCGCCTTCAGTGGGTATCAGAAAGACTGTTCGCCAGAAATCTGGCCTGGAGTAGATTTTTTGTTGGCGGGCGCGACTTCTGTGGCGACGAGTGATGATGGGATTTGAGATTTTAGAGCCACCCTGCGTTTGTTTGCTCGTAGTGGGTCATCGCCCCTGTTCTCGATCGACACCTTTGCGGGCCTGACATTGCCAATTCTGCTCTCTGCAAGTTACATATTTTCGACGATCGCCCACTCTACGACTTGTGATTTATAAAGTTGGTGAGGTTGAGAAAAATTTTGTTTTTTTTGAGGGTTAGCCCTTGCTTTTTTTAGCTCTTGACTGTATTATTAAATAATAGAAATCTAACTATTTATTTTCAAAACAAGCGCTATTCCCCTTATTAAATAATATCATACAAATGTCAAAGAGTCTATCCCAAAACCCTAAAATTTTTGGCCGATTTTGGAAAATCAGGCAATTTTTTTGGGCCTCAGAAGCAGTGAAAGCAGGGAAATAATCTGTAACCATAGCCGACACAACTACTGAGAAAGAGTTGATTCTTGAGCCGACTGAGTATTTTTTGGGGAAACAGTCGCCTTAGAGCCTAATTTTTGGAAATAAAGACCGCCGATGGTGGCTAAGAATATTGTGTAAGCCGCCGCTTGGACGAGATAAAGTCGATCTCTGTATCCAAACAGTGCTTTGAGAATCACTCCGGGAAATTGTCGATCGGGCAAAATTTCCGCTGCATTCCACACCATAGGCCCTAAAATACAAGAGTGGATTGGTGCGAGGCGATCGTAATAAAAACAAATCCCTGCATACTGGCTATTCATCTGCGACAACATCCCAGCGGCTTGGTCAAAATGTTTGAGTGCAGATACTGCCAAACCTGCCACGATTAACAGCAACAAAATCCCCATAAACTTGAAAAACAGGCGGATATCAATTTTTACGCCCCACTTGAACAGTAGCGCGCCAATGATTGCCGCCCCAGTCAAACCGCCCAAAGCACCTAAAGCAGGAGTTAAACCTTGTTGAAATTGAGCGCTGACAAATATAACTGTTTCAAAACCTTCGCGCAGTACCGCAATAAAAATTAAGCCAAATACGCCCCAGCCGGCATTGCTATTTTCTGTCAAGGCTGCTGTAACTGCTCCTTCAACTTCAGCTTTGAGAAAGCGCGCTTGCTGAGTCATCCAAATTAGCATCCAGCTTAGCATTGCGATCGCCACAATTCCCAACACGCCCTCTAATAGCTGTTTAATTACTGGTGCGTAAGGCTGCTCGGATGTTGATAGGGCTGCGAGCAATCCATTGAATAAAACACCCACAAAACCGCTAGCAGCAATTCCGGCTGCGACACCTGCATACACCCAAGAATTGAGGTGAGTTTGCTCGGCTTTTTTGAGGCAAGCTAGTACAATTCCGACGACTAAGGCGGCTTCTACGCCTTCGCGCAGGGTAATTACAAAAGTTGGTAGGGCTTCGCTAAAATTCATTTTTTATAATCATGGGGCATGGGCATGGGGCATTGGTCATTGGTCATTGGAAATACAACTTACCACTAACCAATAACCAATAACAATGATTAAATCAACTATAATCCCGCAGCATTTTTTTCAATTCTACTTGGTGCAATTCTTCTTGTCCAATTAGATTGCGGGCATATTCTTCCAAATAAACGCTGGAGTCGGTCACAACGTCAAGTAAAGATTTATACTTTTTGAGCGCTTTTTTCTCGTGATTTAAACTTTCTTCTAACAAGTCTTTCACCGAGTGTTTGTAGGTTTCTTCGATGGGAGCAATTTTCTGACTGGGATGCCCCTCTAAACCGGTGAGAATTTCTCCTGCTTGTTGGGCGTGGAGTAGGGATTCCGTGGCTTGTGCTTTAAAAAACTGCACGATGGGAATCCGGTTTGGCCCTGTCACCATTAGTGAATAGTGGGTATAGCGCACGACACCTGCAAGTTCCCATTCCATGATGGTGCATAGCAGTTCCTGAGTTTTTTTTTCGTCAAGTTCTTTCATTTGTTGTTTTAGATGTAGAATGCCTTAGAGGGCGCTGTTTATAATATCACATTTAAGTTAAAAATGAAAAGTAAGGTGCGGAGGACGCACCTTACCGGATATAGATGTTGTATGTGAGTTAGGGGTTAACTTCTAAGGTTCCAGTAGGAGCAAACACTACAGTAAACTTAGCGACTGGTGCTGCATTGTTGCTGCTAGTTTCGGGAGATTTGAGCAGATTTGGCAAAGGAGTTTCTTGGGTGTAATCCTTGGCTGGCTGGTTGAGGGGCTCGAAATTGCCGATCGCCCCATCTTGACTTGTAGTGACTCGATAGACTAGATTTTGATTGAACGTAGGGCTAGTTTGCCAAGTTCGATCGATGCGATCGTAGACTTTTAGAGCTAACTCATCTAGTTTTACGCGATCCGTAATTTCTGCTGTCTGATTTGTTCCATCCACCGCCTGAACTTGCTGCTGGCCTGCTGATACAGGTACAGCTTGGACAGTCTTATCTGTAGGGCTACTCGCAATAGCCGTTTCAGTAGACGTATTAGTGAAAGGTAAAACCTTTGGAGACTTGTCAGGCAGCTTTTTTTGGCTATCAACCCCTAAATAGGAATTATTTGCAGCCGGAAGCGCACTGCTACTGGCAATAGCTGGTTGGGCCAGCCCCTTAGCAACAGCATTAGCAACAGCATTAGCGGGATTTTGTCCCTCGATTGTGAAAGACTTGACGTGGGAACCGAGAAACTTTTCTTTTTGGCTGACGCGCCACATTGAGATAGGAAAAGTCACAAAGAAAAGAGTCAAAACTCCCATACTAATCCAAACTATTTTGTGCATCTCCCTGGCTGGGATCGGCTTATTTTTTGTTTCCATCATCAAACCTCGCATTACTTAAGTTAAGGGCAAATAGGGGAAGAGAGGATGCCAGGACATAGCTGTCGCAGCAACTAACAAAGCAAACATCCAGAAAAATATGGTGCGACTTTTAATCTGCTGATTTTTCCACACCAGATGCAGAATTGGCCAACTGACAAGCCAACCGACAAGCAACATAGTTTCTTTGCCCGTATAGCTGCCGATGTTGCCCCACAATTCATCATTAGTCTTGCTTCCGGGAATCCAACTACCGAGGTTCCAAAGCATTTCGTTTATCTCTTTGGATGTGTCCCCTAAATGGTGACTCACCATCATTGTGAAACAACCAATTGCAGCGCTAACTATTGCTGCTGCTGCTGGGCCCGAAACCCTAGGCGCAGTTGCCGAACCCTCAGCTAAACCGTTAGGAAAGTGTTTTAATTTGCTCCAAAATTTACCGTAAAAAGGTTCATCCCCCGCATGACTTTGGCGGGATAATTGTCTGGTCATTTCACAAATCTCCTATGATAGTTGATAGTTGAGAGTGGGTAGGGGCAGTGCCACCTTGTCCGCCTTGAGAGTCAATCGATTGAGAGTTGAGAGTTGAGAGTCGATTGATTGATAGTTGATAATTGGCAAATGCGGACTACAAAGCATGAATTTTAGCAACGCCAATTCCACTTACCATGCCACCCATTGAAAAAAACATTAGGGCCATCAAAGCTACACAGGTTGCGGTTAAAACCGGGCGATTATGCTTTTCTAAAATTGCATCGCCGTAAGTCCACAGAATCCAGGTGCAAGCTATTGCTAATGGCAGGGTAAACAGGACGCTAAACTCGTGATATTCCATCAAAACATACTGCCCTAAAGGCGAGTTTTCTTTCAGCCAAGCCCGAGCTCCGCCAAAGTCCATGCCTGCCCGATAACGCATATAAGCCCAATTGCCGGTAGCTATGGCTAAAAAGCTCAAAATAGATGACCAAAAGGCTAATGTACGCATTTGTGGCAAGATTTTACCGCCACCCCGCAGCAACGGGAAAGCTAAATGTCCCGTGTAAACCATCACTACCATTGCAAACATTGCGCCTAAGCCGTGAATGGTTCCCATCAATCGTTGCCAATGGCTGGGATGCAGTAGGTTGACTAGAGGTAAAAACAGAAACATACCAGCCGATAAAAAACTCAGTCCGTAGATAGAAACTTGAGCGATATCTAACTGTCTGGGAAATTCCGATGGAACTAAATCGGTAGTTGAGTCTTGGGTTGACGGCTGCACCACTGGCAAACCTCCTGTAGGTTGTGCGGAAAATTACTTGAGAATAAGCGCATTAGTATTTTGAGTTTCTTGATAATGGAGCTCGTGCAGGCAAAGCCGATCGCACTTGGGCGCGCTCGACAACTGCAAACCTACTGCTAACTATATATAGTCGCAATAATTCGCACTTTTTAGTTTCTCTAACACGCAATACTTTGGCTTTGACTAGCTATCTGCTAATTTCACAGCTGCGGTCGTCAAAAACTTAATGCAATTTATTCTCAAGAGTTGAGAATAAAACCAATGATAGATTTTCAGCATATTCTTTATATTTTTTTAATATTCTTGTTTTAGCTGGACGGTGAATACAATTTGGAAGTTGAATGTGTAAACAAATATTGATAATTCTTATCAAAAAGCTTTAATGTGCAGGTTGTCTGTAAAATATCCGAATAATTCTTCAGGATTATTTAATATAAAATTTCTCATCCTCAAAATTCTGCCGATGAGGCGCTAATCTATATCCCATAAGGGATCGCCCGCCACCAATCCCCCGATCGCTCGCTCGCAGAAATACCCCCACAGGGGATGGTAAATTTTTGTAAAAAATAGTTGACTAAAGGGCTGGAACTTTTCTCGTTTGGGAGAGATCGATGCACATACCTGATGGCTTTCTTTCACCGCCAGTAGCCATTGCCACCGGCATAGCAAGTGCAGCAGTAATTGCAGTTGCGCTAAATCGAACCCGCGCCAGTCTTGGACTTCGACAAGCCCCAATCATGGGCTTAACCACAGCTTTCGTGTTTGCAGCCCAGATGATCAACTTTCCCGTAGCCGGCGGCACCAGCGGCCACTTGTTGGGAGGAGCGCTGGCATCCGTCGTATTGGGGAACCCTTGGGCGGCAACTTTGGCAATGAGCACGGTTTTTATAATTCAGAGCGTCTTGTTTGCCGACGGGGGCATCACCGCCCTGGGAGCCAATATTTTTAACATGGGGCTAGTTGGCATTTGGGTGGGCTGGTGGCTGTTGCAGCCATTGCAGCAACTCTTGGGAGGTTCCAGAAATCGTTTGCCCCTAGCTGCGGGCATCGCCGCTGGCCTCAGCGTCGTGGCTGCTTCGATTTGTGTGGCGATCCAACTCGCAATTTCTGGTACAGTAGGGCTCAATATCGCATTGCCAGCAATGGTAGGCGTACATATTTTAATTGGCATTGGCGAAGGGGTAATTACAGGCGGCGTGTTAACTTATCTCGTCAAAGTGCGGCCGGATTTACTGCCGGGACAACAGCCACAATTGCAGAAATGGGTAGTGCCAGTAATCGGAGTTTTATTAATTTCCGGGGTGCTTTCACTGTTCGCATCAAGTTGGCCTGACGGGTTAGAAGCGGTAGCCGAAAAATACGGCTTTAAAGATAAAGAAGCTGTGGCGATCGAAAATCCCACTCCTTTAGCAGATTACACAGTTAAAGGATTAGAAGAACAGCCTGTTGGTACTAGCATTGCTGGACTTTTAGGGTCTGCCTTCAGCTTCGGCGCGGCTTTTGGAATTGCTCAGTTGGTGGTAAAACCTAAAGATGTCTAAACTCTCCATACCTTTTCGATTGCGAATGTCTCTCACAATTGTGATTGGCATGGGTTTTCTGAAGACAGGCGCTTGGCTGTGGCTGGGAATTTATGGGGCGATCGCACTTTTTTGGTCGTTTTGGCTCAGGGCTCCCGTGCGAACCCTAGCGCAACTGTTGGGAGCAGAATTGGTTTTTCTCTCCTTATTAGTGCTGCCCCAAGGTTGGGAACGCGCCAGTTTTCTGTTGCTACGTTCCCTAATTTGCCTGCTAATTATGAACAGCTTTCTGCTAACTTTGCCACCCCACAGTTTCGGAATCGCCCTCAAAGGATTACCCCTACCAGCAGGTTTGCAAGAGATTGTACTTTTAACAGGACAATACTTAGAAATCCTGCTGTCCGAAGTCAACCGCATGAAAATATCAGCCCAACTCCGGGGCTTGTCCGGTACCGGAGGATGGCTGCGCTACGCCAGTGCTTCCATGATCGGAGCGCTTTATTTGCGAAGTCTCGATCGGGCAGAAAGAGTACACGCAGCCATGCTAATTCGCGGGTATCAAGGAGCTTTACCTGCCGACTCAAAATCAACACCAAAAGAGCGACTCTGGCTGACACTAGCAATTTTAATCGCAGCCGGATTAACAACAGCTTCTTACGGTTATTCGTAATTGGGCATTGGGCATTTAACTGGTTCCCAGGCTCTGCCTGGGAATCCATATCCAGAGGCTCTGCCTCGCCTCTTGCGGAGGAAAATTGGAGGCAGAGCCTCCCGATCTGCGTTCCCAGGCAGAGCCTGTGAACGAGTAGAATTGGTAATTGATTAATTCAGGCCTCTACCTTTTGCCTTATCCCTTCCCCTCTCTGCGCCCTCTGC
>NZ_JAUBUJ010000029.1:0-74150 GCF_036705405.1 Microcoleus sp. B13-B6 | reverse complement strand
GAACGAGTAGAATTGGTAATTGATTAATTCAGGCCTCTACCTTTTGCCTTATCCCTTCCCCTCTCTGCGCCCTCTGCGTTCTCTGCGGTTAAACACTCTTAATCCTAAAATAGAGGAAAATAAAACTTGAGTAGACTAAAATCCGTGCCAACAATCGAAGTAGAAAACTTAGTATTTGGCTATCCAGATCAAAAGCCAGTATTGCGGGGAATTTCTTTTACTTTGCAACCGGGAGAAAGAGTTGCTCTACTCGGCCTGACAGGTGCTGGTAAAAGCACTTTGCTCGAAAACTTGATCGGATTAAAAATGCCTCAAGCGGGCGAGATTAGAGTGCAGGGAAAAAAGTTGGAAGAGGCGACTTTATCGCAGGCGCGCAGGCAGATTGGATTTTGCTTTCAAGATGCTAACGACCAGCTATTTATGCCCACTATTTTAGAGGATGTCATGTTCGGCCCCCGCAATTACGGAGTGCCGCCGGGAGTGGCGCGCGATCGAGCTTTATCACTATTAGACGAATTTGGTTTAGTAGAATTTGCCAACCGTTCGGCCCACGAACTTTCAGGAGGCCAAAGAAGATTAGCAGCCTTGGCAGCAATTTTAGCATTAGAGCCGGCAATTTTAATCTTAGACGAGCCGACCAACGGACTCGATCCCTCGTGGCGGCGTCATTTGGCTAAGGTTTTGTCCCAATTGCCGATCGAGGTAATTTTGATCGCTTCTCATAATTTGAATTGGATCGGGAAAACGACTCAAAGGGCGTTAGTTTTGGCGGATGGTGAGATTAAAATTGACAGAAAAACCCAAGATTTGCTGGCAGATACATCCACTCTCGAATATTACAATTTGCCGCCCGATTGGTAATTAACTATTGGTTATTAATCCTTACATAAAGCAGTCATAACTAACCACAAGCGATTGCTTGACTTTGGATCATTAGGGTAACTATTGGGTGGAATTCTAGGCAATGTATATCTGTAATTACAGCTCGAATTTGCGGACGGCTTCATTGTAGAGATGAATAGCTAAATCGCAAATAATTTGTTCATTTTGAAAATCACTTCCTAACTTCTGTTTCGCCGTTTGAACACACATTTTCATCAACTCTGATGAACTTTCGATGTGAAGTGCGATCGCCCTTTGCTTTTCTTCAAACCCAACCTCGATTTCCGCCAGCCTTTTGACCGATTGACAATTCGCGGATTGCTCTAAATTTGCCGCCATTTTTTCCTGCTTTCTCCTTTGGACTTCCTCGGAAAAACCCGCAGCAATGAGCCCCGCAGGTAACGCAAAAATTCCGATTCCCAAAAATGCTAATATTGCTCCTAACAATTTTCCTAAAGGAGTGATTGGATAAATATCGCCGTAACCGACAGTAGTTAAGGTCACAACTCCCCACCACATTGCATCGGGGATGCTCGCAAAAGTTTCGGGATGCGCGTCGTATTCAACAAAATACATGACGCTAGAGGCAAATATTAACAGAATAAAAACTGCAAATGCGGTGGCAATTAACTCCTCTTTTTTATCGTACAATACTGCTCCCAGAGTTCTGATTGACTCAGAATAACGGCTCATTTTTAGCAACCGCAACAAGCGCAGAACACGAATTAAATTAACGAAGTTGAAAGTAGGAAATAACAGCAAGAAGTAAAAAGGTAAGATGGAAAGTAAATCTATCAAACTTAGCGGTGTAAGAGCATATCTCAATCTTCCCCAAAGCGGGTGGCTGTATCTGCGATCGACTGTAGACACCCATAGCCTCAAAATATATTCTATTGTAAATACTAAGGAGGAAACAATTTCGATGTTTGCCAAAAACGATGTGTGTTCGGGCGACAATGTGGGCGAAGTAGAAGCAATAAAAGCTGCGACGTTGATCAGAATTAAACAAGTTATGATAAAATCATCTGCTAAACTGTATAAATTGCTTGAGTCTGAGGTTTCTAAAATTTCATAAATTATAGTTTTGATTTTTTTACGCATCTGAGTTTGTCCTAAAAATTTAGCAATTAACGATCGCGCTTGACTACAGTATAAGCAATTAGATTCAAAAAATTAAGCAGGAGTTGCCCTCAAGCTCAAAAAATGGTTTTTTGAGAGAGGCTCTTGTTACGAAATTCAATATTTCTCATGGAAAGTGGGTTGTTTGGGGCAGGGGCAACGGCGTTCTAGTAAAATTTAGAGTTGATCGGGAAAGAATTTCCCACTATTACTGGGTTTGCAGGCAAAAATCATGAAGGTAGCCGTATTCAGCACCAAATCCTACGATCGCACATTTCTGGAAGCAGCGAATGTCGGCGGCAAACACGATTTAGTTTTTTTTGAACCGCGTCTGAACCTGGAAACCAGCGTTTTGGCTGCTGGATTTCCGGCCGTTTGCGCGTTCGTGAACGACTGCTTGGACGCGAAAACGCTGCTTGCCATTGCCGAAAAAGGCGTCCGCTTGCTGGCACTGAGATCCGCCGGATTCAATCACGTCGATTTAGCAGCAGCGAGGGATTTAGATCTAACTCTGCTGCGAGTTCCTGCTTATTCTCCCTACGCAGTGGCCGAACACGCAGTCGCTCTGATTTTGTCCCTCAACCGCAGAATCCATCGGGCCTACAACCGCGTCCGCGAAGGCAATTTCGCCCTAGATGGCTTGTTGGGTTTTGACCTCCACGGCAAAACGGTGGGAATCGTCGGAACAGGCAGAATTGGCGCAATTACTGCCCAAATTCTGCACGGATTCGGGTGTCGCCTGCTGGGATACGATGTTTCCCAAAACCCAGATTGCCTCGCCCTAGGCATGGAATACGTCGCACTCCCGGAACTCTTCGCCACCTCTGATATTGTCAGCCTCCACTGTCCGCTGGTACCGGAAACTTACCATTTGATCGGTGCAGAGGCGATCGAGCAAATGAAACCGGGGATGATGCTGATCAATACCAGCCGCGGTCAGTTGATTGACACTAAAGCTGTTACCAAAGGGCTGAAGTCTGGTAAAATTGGCTACCTCGGCTTAGATGTTTACGAACAAGAGACGGATCTGTTTTTTGAGGATTTGTCAAATCAGGTCATTCAAGACGATGTTTTTCAGCGTTTGCTGACTTTCCCCAACGTCCTAATTACCGGACATCAAGCTTTCTTCACCGAGGAAGCTTTGAAAAATATCGCCGAAACCACGATCGGCAACATCACCGACTTTGAACAAGGACGCCCTTGCCCGAATCAAATCGACCTCGCTCAAGTGAAAAAATGAGTCAAAAGAGCGATTTGGCAACGAAGGCAATTGTTTAAAATCAAGTCATATCGTTATTTTTGCTTGCAATTTGTGAAACTCTGCCTTAGTCTCATCAATTAGTCCCTGCAGCGCGGATGCTGTGCTAATTGCCGGAGAATTATACTGGCAGCAATTCACAGCCTGCAATTTTACCTGACAACGGAGGAAGTATTCAATGACACAAGCTAACTTTTCGGACGAGACACAAACAATCACTGAAGTCGTGACAGTAGATCTGGTGGAGGACAAACCGGGGGTCATGACTACAGTGACAACCACAGAAACACCGGCCAGCCAGTTCCAAGATATTAAAGACCAAGTTATTACAATTTTGTCGGAACTTCCGGCCTATCTCTCTAATTTTTTTGCTGACTACCAAAAGCCCCTCATAACTGTTGGTTTAATCCTGGCAGGCGGTATTAGTATTAAGGTAATGCTGGGAGTTTTAGGTGCTCTTAATGATGTCCCTTTGGTAGCTCCAGTTTTTGAGTTGATTGGCATGGGATATACGGGTTGGTTTGTTTACCGCTATCTGCTCAAGGCTTCCGATCGCCAAGAGTTGTTAACGGAAATTGATTCTTTAAAAGAACAAGTTGTAGGTAAAGATTCTTAGAGGAAGTCATTAGTCATTAGTCATTGGTCATTAGTCATTAGTCATTAGTCATTAGTCCTTGGTCATTAGTTAGTGGTTATTTGTTATTTGTAAGGCTATAGCCATAACCGATAACAAGTAACCAGCAACCCATGCCCAATGCCCAATGCCCAATGCCCAATGCCCAATGCCCAATGCCCAATGCCCAATGCCCAATGCCCAATGACCAATGCCCAATGCCCAATGCCAATTCCCAATGCCCAATCTTAATTTGGATGGCAAACTTGTTGCAAAGTGGCGGTAAAGTCGGGGTAGGAAATGGCAGCAGCTTCTGCCCGGTGAATGTTAGTAATACCTGTGGCGTTGAGCGCTGCGATCGCCAAACTCATCGCTATTCGGTGGTCGGTGTAGCTGTCAACATCCGCGCCGGTCAAAGGAGTTCCCCCGGTAATTTCTAAACCGTCGGGTAACTCGGAAATTTGGGCTCCCATGCGGTTGAGTTCCGCAGCAGTCACGGCCAGTCGATCGCTCTCTTTGACTCGCAACTCGGCCGCATCTCGAATTATTGTAGTACCCGACGCAAAGATCGCCGCTACGGCCAAAATCGGGATTTCGTCAATCAGTCGGGGAATTAAGTCGCCCGCAATGGTGCATCCCCGCAATTGGCCGGAACTGCGAACCAAAATATCCGCTACCGGTTCCCCAGCCGCCTCTCGCTGATTTTGCAGTTCAATATCGGCGCCCATCATTTCCAAAGCTTCCAAAATGCCTGTACGAGTTGGGTTGACGCCGACATTTTCGACTACGAGCTCCGAACCCGGGACGATCGCCCCAGCAACTAGCCAAAATGCCGCCGAACTAATATCCCCCGGTACAATCACATTCTGCCCTTGCAGTTGTGTCGGCCCAGTGACTGTCACGCTACAAGTTTCTGGATCGACGCTCAATTGGGCTCCAAACGCTCGCAGCATCCGCTCGCTGTGATCCCGCGACAGAGCGGGTTCTGTGACTGTAGTTTCTCCGCTTGCCATCAAACCGGCGAGCAAAATGCAAGATTTAACTTGAGCCGAGGCGATCGGAGAATGGTAGTGAATCGGTTTTAACTGCTGTCCCAGTATCCCTAAAGGAGCTAAAGAATTGCTTTTTCGGCCCCAAATTTGCGCTCCCATTTGTTGCAGCGGTTTAATGACGCGCGACATGGGGCGCGATCGCAAAGAACTGTCACCCGTTACTGCATAAAAACGCCCCGGATGAGAGGCTAAAATTCCCAACATCAGCCGCATCGTCGTGCCGGAATTACCCGCGTCCAAGACTTCCACAGGCTCCTCTAACTCGCCAATTCCGACGCCCCGGACTGTCACCCGTTCCGCGTTGAGTTCAGAAACTTTGGCTCCCAAGAGCGAGAAACATTTAGCAGTGCTGCGGGGGTCTTCTCCTAGAAGTAGTCCCTCAATAGTAGTTTCACCTTGGGCGATCGCACCCAACATCAAAGCTCGGTGAGAAATCGACTTATCGCCGGGAACTCGAATCCTCCCCACCAGCGACAAGCCCGAGGCCGGTTTTTGAATGCTTAAAGTTTGGTTTTTGTCAAGAAGCGTAGTAGTTATAATGTCAGCTTGCATTGAGATAAACTAGGATTAGATGGCGTTAGCTATCCTACCTTTTTCTCAGTCCTAAGTTAGTCGTCTTTTGTACGGCCTGCGGGTTTTTTCCCAATGTGTCCGGTTAACTTAAAGCCTGATTAAACTCGCCCGGAGACTCCGCTGTGAGTTCTCGATGACACGGGAGTGCGGACGCAACGGCACGGATTTCACATTAATTTCACAAATATTATCCGTGTATCTGCTTAGATTTCATGTCCTGCTCTCACTTATCGACCAGATGATTGAAGTTTGACTGAACAATTTTAGATTTTCGATTGCGAGTTTTAGATTTTTCATTTTGTTAAGCAAAAGCTCCGGAATTTGGAACCCAGCCCATCTAAAATCTAAAGTCTCAAATCTCAAATCTCAAACCGCCCGATCCACCACAACTCCTAAACTTTTATTTATGCTGACCCATCACCGCAAGCCTGTAAGTTTATCGCTGGTATCCACAGATTTACCTTTGTGGTCAGTCGTTGAAACCGCTGCTACGGTTTATCAAAAAGACCGGGATCGCTTTCACTTGTTGTTGCACGAACCAGCAATAATCGATCGCGAATTTTCCGAGGGCTCCAATGAATCTGCCGAGCAAGTTACAATCTTACCCCCAACTACAAAACCCCGGTTGCTCTGGCTAGAAGTTTCGCCCTATCGAGTCATTATGACCATGCAAGGAAACGGCAAATACAGTTACCGCCACTGCTGGGAACGAGGAATGTACGGCCTGAGCCGTTATTGGCTTCAGGGCGAATCGCTGGCGACTCCCGAACAGTTGCGACTCCGCAACTTCACTCGCAACTTGACGCTGACAGGAAAGCCGGAACCGGATCACTTGCAGTTAGAATACGAGTTGTGGTCAGAGAAAGTGCAACTCGGTCGCTATATCTTGAATCTAGAAATTCATCACTAAATTGGGTAATGGGGAATTAGTAGATGCTATAGCCGTTCTCAGGTAAATTAGGTGTTCCTGGGCATCGGGCATCGGGCATCGGGCATCGGGCATCGGGCATCGGCGCTTCCTTTTCTTTCTCCGAATTCTATAGCGCGTACCTCACTTCCTTGAATACCGCTATAGATGAAGGCGATGCCTTCCTCAAACTCAAAACTCACGCATTCAAAACTCAAAACTCTTAGCCTTTAGCGATCGCCCTTACAATAATTAATCAGTTTGCTAGTCAAAGCGTCTTGATTTGCGGCTGCTTGATTCGCCTGTTGGCCGGCTCTAATAATATCTGCTTGAGCTGTTTCGATTTGCTCTCGACCTTCTATACTTGTAGAAGCGAGATTTGCAGCCTGAAGACTTTTGCTTATGTCGCCTAGTGCTTGACTAATTTCCTGGAAGGATTTAACCGATGGCTTTTGAATTTCTTTGAGGGTTGAATCTGTTATTCGCAGAGCCTCAAGTTCGTTCGCTATCAGGTTCAAATTTTTAGCTAAGTTGTCGGTCGTTGCAGCATCGTTGCTGTCTTTATCAACATCAATGAGAGCGTTGCCTTTGTTGACAATTTCAGTAAATTTAGTACACTGGATAGCTCGGCTATTGCTGCAACTAATCGTCAGCGTACAGCAAGCAACAACTATCAGCAGGATGGCAATCTGTTTGCGAAAAAAGTACATGAACCCTCGGTTGCAAAAAAAAGTAGATTCTGGGATTTTATAGTAGAGTGCGTCACTCGATTTTCGATTTTCGATTTTCGATTTACTTGCGACATTGAATCAAAGGAGCTGGAACTTTGGTCTAAAATTAGGGATTGTCCACAAGGCGAGTGTACGCGGCACAGTATCCGTTTTTGGGTGTGTCAGCGGGCCGATCGATATATCGACTGTCGAAAAACTTTCGCGACATTCAGACACGCTCTACTAAGCTAAACTACGTACCTGTTTAGGAACTATGGTCAAAAACAGCAATAACCTAAAGAAGGGAAGCATTTGGGGATATCTTACCCTGCTTTTGCCTATTTCCTTGACGGCGGTTGCCAGTTTCGAGTCGGGAAAGATGTTTTGGGCGATCGCCACCACAGCGGGCATTGCTTGGGCTTACAAGCTCTACCATCAGCAGCAAAAACACAAACTCGCTCATTTAGACTCGGTTTTCTACAAGTTGATCAAGGAAAATCAAGGGCGAGTTACGGCTTTGGATTTGGCGATGAATGCGAAACTCCCCGGAGAAAAGGTTCAAGAGTATCTCGACGAACGAGCGTCGGAGTTTGCAGCGGATTTTGAGGTGACGGAACAAGGCGGAATTTTGTATTATTTTCAAATAGCTCCAACTGTCAATCAAAGCGAAACAGCTAATGTGGCAATAGCTGTTCAAGAGCCTCCCACAAATCGGGAAAAAACACAAGAGAAAAAACCAAATTTATTCCCCATTGCTCAAACCAAGACTCCTCACAAGCCCAAAATCTCTTTTACCCAGACGGAACTCTCTCGCAGGTTCAAAGTTCACGCAAGTACGATCGGCAAGTGGAAACTTAAGCCGGAGTTTGCTCAGTGGAGCCGTGAAAAAGACCCGGAGGATCTCGCCTGGGAATATTCTACAGAAAACAAGCGATTTTATCCCAAAGATTGAGGTATTGACTAATTGACGGGTTTGGGTTATCTTCAGTGGAAGTAGAACTTTTTTTGAAATTAAAGGCAAAGCAAATGCAGCACCAGAACCGAGAACAGCTCCCGCTAGATCGGATATTTCTGGGAAATTGTCAGGAACTTCTGAGCAGCTTGCCAGATGAATGCGTTGATTTAGTAGTATCCTCTCCTCCCTACAATTTGGGCAAAGAATACGAGACCAAGCAAGCTCTCAATGTTTATTTAGAAGAACAGAGAATTGTGCTGCAAGAGTGCAGCCGAATTCTCAAAAAATCAGGTTCGCTGTTCTGGCAAGTCGGTGCTTTCTCCGATCGGGGTATGCTAATTCCGCTCGATATTCGCTTCTTCCCAATTCTAGAATCCTGCGGGTTAATTCCTCGGAATCGAATTATCTGGGGGAGACAGCACGGTTTGCACGGCAGAAAGAAATTCTCATGCCGCCACGAGACAATTCTTTGGTTTACTAAATCCGATGAATATATATTTAACTTAGACGATATTAGAGTACCGCAAAAGTATCAAAATAAAAAACATTACCGGGGTTCTCGCAAAGGCGAACTTTCATGTAATCCTGACGGGAAAAACCCAGGCGACATTTGGATGTTCCGCAACGTCAAACACAACCACGAAGAACAAACTATACATCCCTGTCAATTTCCCGAAGACTTAATAGCTAGAATTGTCTTGACTACAACCGTGAAAGGTAATGTTGTTCTCGATCCTTATATGGGTTCGGGTACGGCAGCCGTTGTAGCTAAAAACTGCGATCGGCATTTTATCGGTGCAGAATTGGAGCTAAAATATTATCAAGTTGCGCTGCGTCGTTTAAGCGGGGAACCGGACGAGCGCGGCTATTTCCCCAACTTAAAAACTCTGCGGGAGTATGTAGAAAAAACCGGACAGGCAATAGAAGCATTTCGGTTTGACGTACAAGTAGGTAAAAAACCAACAGAACGCAGCAAAGCAAAAATATATCCCGAAGAGTATCACTTAGAAGAAATGGAGAAACGCTTGCTATATGAGGAAGCTGCTTTTGCTGCGGATATTCGGGGAAAAGCTCCACCAGTAGACCTCAAGCTAAATGGCAACGGTAAGAAAACGCTGAATTCTACTAAAATTGGAGAGCAATTAGAACTTGAGTTGTGGAGCTAGTATATCATTTTTCAAATAATCCGAATAGAACTGCGACTGCGGGGCGAGCGTCCTGAAATTATTTGACATTCACGATCTTCCTGAGTTACTATTGTCCTTGATGTTTGAGCGCTGTAAACAGTCAATTTTGCAGGTACTGTTGTATTCCTTTGCGTGAATAAACCAACTATTCTGAGCGGTACATTAAATAGATAGGCCGATAATACTGTTAACTGGTTCACAGCTTGCTCGTAGTAAAGGCTGCTATTAGCCGCAGGAAACATTTGTGATTTTGTAACTATAATAACAACCCTAACGGGCTGTCCTGTGAGAGGCGTGTTAGTGTTGAAAAACAATTGGGATCGCACGGTATTGTTTAATAGAAATGAATAGTGAGAAAACTGAACTTCTACAATCGCACCAGAAGAGCCAAAATCAACATCTGTTCCCAAAAATCGATAGATCGGCGGAATCGGGATTCTCGCTAGCCATCCAAGTTTGAGCAACTCAGTTTTGATGTATTCATTTGTTGCTACAGGATCGAAAACGGGAGCGCCCAGAAATCCAGCTTGAGCTGAAGCTTTTATGTGCAGTGGCATAGCAGCAAGTACGCTGCTGATTTGGTTCCATTCCGCGCTACAGTAGTTACTGATGACAGTGCTTGCCCCATTGAAATCCGTAAATTCAATTAAAATAGCAGAGCCTCCTTTTTCCTATGTCCAAAACAACCTTGCGAGTAGTCGCCCGCCTCGTCGCGTTTCCCGACAAAGTAGCAGAACTTAAATCTCTGCTGCTGAGCATTATAGAACCAACTCGTAAAGAAAAAGGCTGCATCAAATACGAACTCCTGCAAAATCAAGCCGATCCCACAGATTTTACCTATGTTGAAGAGTGGGAAAGTGCAGATTTGCTCGAACTACATCTCGGTTCAACTCACATTCAAGACGCCGTGCAGAAATTAGACGGTTTGGCCGTTGGGCCTCCAGATATCCGCCGCTATGAATTGCTAGCTTAATCGGGTTTTTATAGCAATTGGATTAATGTGTGTGAAATAGCTTCGATTCCCCCAAAGTTTGCGGGGCAGCACGCGGCGCACCCTACATATATAGGTTCTGCATAAGTCCAATTCTACTCACATCTTGCACTATTCTCGCTGAACAGGCTTTCCGGCCTGTTCCACACAGAGTAGATTTTCTTGTGGAACAGGCCGGAAAGCCTGTTCAAAAAAGGATTATTGACAATGGTGCAAGATATTAAATTTTACTAACTTCGGAAAAATTTATGACATTAGCAACAATAAAACAGTTATTTATTTATCCAATTAAAGGGCTGACACCGCAAGAAATGTCGGAGTTTGCTTTAATAGCAGGACATGGAATTAAGGGCGATCGAGCTTTTGCCTTAATGTTTGCAGATAATCTTGAAGCTGCAAAGATGCCTGCAGACAACGTGCCTTGGATGAGCAAAAAAAATTTTGCTGTCCAAAACGATTGGCCTCTGTTAGCAGCTTTAGAATGTCATTATCAACCGGAAACGACGATTTTAACAGTCAAGCGTCAAGGAGTTGCAGTCTTATCCGCAGAAACGAACACAGCAGCGGGGCGCGATCGCATCGGCAGTTTTTTCACCGAATATTTGGCGGCAATTGAACCCACAAAAGAAGCGAGACATCCGCAGTTTGCACCTTTGCAATTAGTCGGCGACAGCAGCGGCGAAACTCGTTATCCCGATCGAGAACCAGTACACATTTCTTTACTCAGTCAAGCCACATTAGACCAATTAACAGAAATTGCTGTTCAAAACATTGACGTGGGCAGATTTCGCCCGAACATTGTGCTAGAAGGTATGGCAGCTTGGTCAGAATTTGAGTTGATTGGAAAACAGTTTCAATTAGGCACGGCGCTCATAGAAGTTACAGCACGAATCGGTCGCTGTGTCAATATAGAAGTGAATCCAGAAACAGGCGATCGGGATATTTCCCTACTCAGTTTACTCCAAAAGGAATTCGGTCACGCACAAACTGGAGTTTTAGCCAAAATCATCAACAGCGGCACAGTTAAAATCGGCGATGTTTTGACTGCTGTAAAATAGATTAGGACTTATTATCATGCCCGGTCGATTTCCTCCGCTTCGCTTCACCCGAAATCAGGTAGGGGCGGGTTCACCAAAAATATGTGCCAATAATTGACAATCTCAAAAACCCGCCCGGCCGAGATATTATGGTCAATTTCTCGGACATGATATTACGCATAAATACCAAAGAAACCGGGTTTTTCACCAGCATTCAAGGATAAAATGCAGTAGTTTTGTAAAAAAACCCGGTTTCTGCGTCCAGGAATATTCTTAATCAAAAGCAACATTAAGATTGTGAATGCTGCCTCATTACTCACAAGTTAAGCTAAAAGCACTATTGTCAATGAGTAATTTTACTCATTTTTTACCTGTTGACCCAATTAAAATATGACTCCATTTGTTCCTTTATTATTGAAAAAAAATTGTTCGGGACTTCTTTGAGTTCCAGGGAAAGGAGAAATAATTAGCCTGACATGAGGTTTTTGTCGTCGCTTAACAATCCCTAAATCTTGATTTTTATCGGAGGCAAAATACTTAACTAAGTCAGAAGCTATTCCTTTTTGATAGGCAACCGAAAAATGATACATCCCCCGATAAATCATTTCTAAAGAAATACGTTCAAGTGGTACTCCTAATTCATCGGCAACCGCATCTCCTAAATCTACTAAAACCGCATAAAATAGCCAAGTAGCCCAGATTTGGAGCTTGATTCCGTTTAATGAACCTGTCCATAAATAACTAAGATTTAATAATCTTTTTACTGTACAAAATGCCTCTTCAATTCGCCAGCGTCTTTGATATAAATCTGCTACTACATAGGGGGGCAATATTTCGGGTTCTCGGACACTTGTCAGATAAGAACGCCAGGAAGTCTTGGAGCGAATCTGTACTAATCTTATAGTCAAAGCTGGTGTTTTTTTTGTGCCTGCACCTATTTTAATTATCTGGTCTTTGACATCATAAGTATTGGTTAATACCCGCTCCAATTGATAGGATGCACCTTTCTTTATTCGAGTGATAAATCCAATTTCTTGGTCGATGAGTTGTTGCCAAAAAGCGAAGTGATAGAAGCCTCGATCCAATAACAGCAAGGTTTTTGGCTTAACTATTTTTAGTAAATCTTCTTCCCAATGAGTATCTGCTTGTTTCGGATTTGTCCAAAACCAAATTTCTTCGGGAAGATGAGTTACTAGGTCTATAATTACTCCCATTTTTCCGGCTAATTGACCAATTGGCACATCTGATAAACTTTGTAGCTTCTTAAATAATGCTTCTAATGTTGAGCCATCAGCTATCCAGATATTATCAAAGTTTTTTAAGGCAAATTGTACGCTATCTGGTAGTGGTCTTGATTTTCTTGTTAACCATTTTTGGCGAAACTGAGGCAATAATTCTTTAAATACTTTTTCAAATAAAAATGCGGTCAAAGTTAAAAATCTTTGTGACAACGCTTGTTGGCTAATTTCTTGTGGCTGACACCATAAAAATCCTTCTCTATTTAATAATCTGGTTAATTCTGTTACTCCTGCTACGTCTCGCCATAAGAGACTTAATATTGCTGCCATCATTAATGGTAGTGTCAGAATCCTATCTCTTAAATTTAATTGGCGATAAAAAGTTTTTTGGGCAGCCATTGCTGGAATTAATAAATCTTCTAGGTGATTCGCTACCGCTTCATTTTCTACTTGGGGACGATTTTTTTTCTTTGCATGATCTCGGTTGATTCGTTTTTTGCGAGTCATAACTGGTTCAATTATGGCTAAACTGCTTGCCCGGTAAAGGTTTCATCCTATTTTACCTTTTTTGGTCTACCCCCTTGACAATTTGCACTTTTTCTTAACTTGTCACAAATGATGCTGCCTAACTTCCTCTACTGATAAACCGAGTGCTTCTGCCACTTGCTGTGTATTCAATCCCATTGCCAACAACCGAGGGATGGCATCCCGCCGTGCTTGGGCTTCTGCATTCAAAGCCTGCTCTGCTAAGGAAGCTCGTTCTGTACCTGTCAGCAGCAAATTGCCCTCGCTGTCCCACCACCGCAGCCACAGCATTGTCTGGTTTTGATAACGGCCTTCCCACAGTCCTAATTCTACGCCCATTGGCGCGATCGGATAATGACCGCGATCGTTCGGAAGCAACTGCTGGTAAAACCCATTGTTCAGGCTGTAAACCTCCAGCCTGCCACTATTGATCTCATAGATGCCATAATACGGAATCCGCATGATCCGCTCATAGACCCAAAACTTCCCAGGTCTTGGCGCCGATTCGACTTCTGAGTACGATAGCGGCGTTGTGTCTCGCTCTTGAGAACCGTCTCCCGATGCGAACTCCAAAGCAATCATCGGAGCCATGAATTCCCGCCACAGCACGTAAGAGCGACGAATCTGATTTCCTAGTCTTGGTGGCACGTTCGGCACGTAGAACCAATCAGGAGCTTCTGCTCCCTTTTCAAGTGGGTCTGTTTCTCGCCAGTAGATGCCACAGTCTTGCCCTATAGCATATTGCCCATCGGGATGAAGCCCTTGCAATACCGACCCGATAGAATCAGTCAAAATAATGCTCTGAGGATGCTCCTGAAAATTCTTCACAAAAGTGCCGTCTTCCTCTGGCAGTTGAGTGTGGTCGGGGAAGGGAGAGGGAAGGACAATCTTTTCGGTTGCCGGGGTCATGCTACCTCTCAAGTATTGCAGCTTACCTGAATATCTTAACTCATCCTTCTTCGGGTATCCTCACCTTATTACCAATCAAGTTCAGAAAACTCGCTCCAAAATGTTGAATCTCCAAAAAATTAGCATAAGCAGGAGTTGACTTGTAAACTCTAAAAGTCCGCATAATTCCTAAAGTCGCCGCGCTTTCCAGCGGGCCGATAAAGCTAGTATCCCTATCCAAAAAATGAGACTGCTTAGCCCAGTGTGCCATCTGTTCCGCATTCAAAAAATAGCAGCCGGAATGAGGATTCAACGCCCGCTCAAAAGCGATTTTTTGTTCCATGATTTTTCCCGTTAACTGCCGCTGCTCCTCTACATTTTGAAACGGAGAAGTCGCTGAGTCTGCTAAATCACCATCAACATATGCTTTAAAAACCGCGCCTTTAGGCGCTATTTCATAGCGATTAGGTTGCAGCAAATTCCCATTTCCTCCGTGATGCGTAAACCACTTTAATTTACTAAAAAACCACGGATCATGCAGAACTAAATCATCTTCCAAATAACAGAAATAATCGTATTTGTTAAGACACGCTCGCAAAACTGCTTGACACTCAAACCCCAACAGCAGCGGTTCGCATTTTGTAGCATGGTGCATAAAACATCTGGGCTGCACTGGCAGTTGAGGCAACAGATGATAACCTTGAGTAGTGCAAACAACAATGTCAATTTCGTGCTGTTGAGATTGATTTGCTGGGATAGTTGCACATTCGCTAATGTCAATCATGGACTGAGATTTGCCGTACAAAGCTTGCAGCGATGTCACGCAAGCGGTTAAAGCATTTAGTCGTGGTTGCGGATCATTTCGCTGGGAAGCGTGTTTCCCGTCGCCGCTGGGATTGTAAAAGTGAGCAATAGTGAATAGAATTCGCATAGGTGTGGAGTAAAAATTAAAAATTAAACAATAAAACAGAACGATCGCACAATAGCCTATAAATCTTACCGCACTTAGTCACCAAATAACTCCGGCAGGCGATCGCGCAACTCAGCATTTAAACGTGGCAACTCCTCCCGCATCTGTAAGTACCAATCTCGCCGCTGCCGGTAGTGCCCGCACAGTAAGCGGTTGTCCCGCACCCATTCGTAAGCATTCGCGGCTATTTTCCGGCGCCGAGAAGTGTCAGAAATCAGCGAATTTAGTTTGGTTTCAAACTCTTTTTCATATCTATAAATCAATCCGGTTTCACCTTCGACAATCGAATGTTCGTACACAGTGGGACTTGCCAGCACCGCTACTCCCCGCGCTGCACATTCAATAAATTTTAAGTCGGATTTCATTTCGTTAACCGGGTTGGAAACAAGCGGTAGCAAAGCTATATCGCAACTGTACATAATTTCTTGATACCGTTCGTAACTGCAAAATGGTTCAAATTCTTTTTGCTGTATTTCCAACGCTTCAAAAAAACGGCTGTCGTGGATTACTTTAACTCTAATCCTGTGCTT
Organism: Microcoleus sp. B13-B6; assembly: GCF_036705405.1. Classification (NCBI taxonomy): domain Bacteria; kingdom Bacillati; phylum Cyanobacteriota; class Cyanophyceae; order Oscillatoriales; family Microcoleaceae; genus Microcoleus; species Microcoleus sp. B13-B6. The sequence goes on along the minus strand of NZ_JAUBUJ010000029.1, from coordinate 58,715 downwards.
GTGTGCGACTAAAACTCGATTGAGCGCTGCCATAATCGGCTGCCAATCTTTTTCGCGGTTGAGTGCACCAAAAAAGATGGTGACTGTATCTTCTGTCGGATAAATTCGCGCCGGAGGTAGATAAGCTAATTGATTGGGAAATACGGCAACATTGTGATTGTAAGACCGCAAAATTTTTGCTAGCGGTTCTGTAGAAGTTTGCACGCAGTGACAGCCGCGATAGCTGAGGTAATTATTGTCGGCGTATTCGCGGCGGCGAATGGGGTTGTCGTCAATCTCAGCTACTATTAAATAGCCTTGTTTAAGCAGTTCTTTGAGTTGGGGAATATAGCCGGGGTATTGCATGATTGTCCGCTGCCAGATGAAGACTTTTTCTTCTCCCAGCAGTGGCGGAATTAATTCTGCTGTTTTCACGGCGGATACGGTGCGGACACCGGGAATTGTAGCGCTAAATTTGTCCGGTTCCAAAACTCGCACACGATCGCACCCTGTAGGAGCCATAATGATAGTCTGAATCAGCAGTCTGCGCGCAGGTACGGTCGATTTGGTCGATCGCACGATATAATATTCAGCACCAGTTTCAGTAGCAAAACTGCTCGATGTTAGCTCTAAAGCCTTTACCATTGGATGCAGTAATTCCTGAAAGTGGACAAAATTTTCGGTTTTGTGTCCCTTCCCTTGAAATTCATAAACCTGCAATCCGGCTTGAGCAAATAGTGATTTAATACTTTCTAGGGTAAACCAGTGCTGCATCTTGTTGTCGGGATTTTCCCACTGTCCCCGCAACAGATTGACAATTCGCCGCCAGTATTGAACATTAGGGATTCTGGCGAGAATTTGCCCCTCTGGATTCAGCAAAGCACTGTACTGCTTGAGCACTTCCCAAGGGTTTTTGAGATAGGGTAGCAAGTCACCAAAAACCAAACAATCGACGGTTCCTGGGGCGATGTCGAGACTTTCGAGAGCAATTTCTTCAATATCGGCTACCGTCACCCAGTTTAGCCGATCGACTGCAATTTTAGCTTTTTCTCGATCGCATTCAATGCCAATATACTGACAATGGGGAGTGATCAGCTTGTACTGTTCGCCCGTCGAGCCCGTACCGCAACCAATTTCAACAATGACTTTAGCATCCGGCGGGAGCAGCTTCAAGAGGTCGTGGTTGACGCGATCGATCACTTTCTCTAAAATTCCTGATTAGTTTATCGTAAAATAAAACAGAGCCACCCATGCCGACAGACAACCAGCCGAAGGTTAGCATTGCGATGCCAGTATACAATGGCGATCGGCACATTTGTCAAGCACCAAATTTTTTGTTGCCAACTCTTTCTCTTCCCTCTCTTCTCTTCCTCTGCGTTCTCTGCGGCCTCTGCGGTTCATTTAATCTTATTCACCCATCCTACAAGGATTGCTATATCTTAGCAAATATTGAGCAAAATTATAATTTATTCTTAACCCATATCCTCATTTAGCGCGATTTAGGAACTCCCTTAATTCTGCTTTTTCCCCAAAAATCAACACAACAATTTGCTAAATACATTAGAAACTATGAAGCCTAATCTAGGAATGAACATCGCCGGCTACATCAACGGCGAATTTGGCATAGGAGAAGGTGTCAGAGCAAACATCAGAGCCGCCGAAGCCGCCAACATTCCCTTCGTCATCAACAATTTTACCCGCAGTCCCCACCGCAAGAAAGACACCACCTATCAAAATTTTAGCCAAGACAATCCCCATCCCGTAAACTTAATTCAAGTCAACGCCGATGAAGTTGCAACCTTTATTAAACATACAGGTTCCAGCTATTTTAAAAACAAATACAATATCGGCTTTTGGGCCTGGGAACTTCCCGCATTTCCCCCTGAATGGCAGCCAGCCTTTAATCACTTTCACGAAATATGGACTTATAGTAACTATTGCGCCGAGGCAATTTCCGCAGTCTCACCAATTCCCGTTATCAAAATCATGCCCAGTATTGCTCTTCCCGCACCTTCCCTGAAAAGAGAAGCACTGAATTTACCTAAAGATAAATTTATTTTCTTATTTGTATTCGACTTTTCCAGTCGCATCGAGCGCAAAAATACTTTAGCGACAATTCAAGCATTTAAACAAGCTTTTGGCGAAGAGGATCGCGTATTATTGATTGTCAAATCTTCTAATTCAAACAAATTTTCAGAGGCTCAAGCCTCCTTAAACTCAGCCATAGCGAATAATTCCAATATCAAACATCTAGACGGGTATTTGTCCAAAGATAAACTTAATGGTTTGCTCTACAATTGCGACTGTTATGTATCCCTGCACCGCTGCGAAGGATTTGGCTTAACAATGGCTGAAGCCATGTTTTATGGCAAACCCGTAATTGCCACAGGCTATTCATCAAATACAGAATTTATGAATGTCGGCAATAGCTATTTAGCCAAGTATAAGTTAATCCCAATTGAGAAAGATTGCGGGCCTTACAAAAAAGGCAATGTTTGGGCAGAAGCGGATGTGGAACACGTTGCTGATTTAATGCGGTACGTCTTCAACAATTACCGGGAAGCTCAACAAATTGGAGCGATAGCGGCTGAGCAAATTAAGACTTTACTCAACCCGCAAGTTACAGGGAATAAAATTAGAAAACGTCTCGAATATATTGCCGAAATTACCGATAACTTTCAAAGCATACCTCTGTCAGGAGCTGCCAAAGCGCAGTCTGCCAAAATTAGGGCTAACTTGCCACCATCACAGCAACAAAGTCAATCAAAAGCAGAACTGCCAAACGGGCAGCCGAAGGTTAGCATTTGCATTCCGACATACAACGGAGAAGCATTTATTGGGGAAGCAATTCAAAGTGCTTTGGCCCAAACCTACCCTAACATAGAACTGATTATATCCGACGACGGCTCCACAGACCGCACAATTGCGATCGCCCAATCATTCCAATCACAAACCTTAGTCGATTTCCGCATCATACTGCACCGCAACTACGGCTTATCACAAAACTGGAATTTTTGCATCTCTCAAGCAACAGGCCAATACATTAAATTTCTATTTCAAGACGACTTACTCGCACCAGAATGTATTGAGAAAATGGTCGCACTCGCCCAAGCAAACCCAGAAATAGGTATGGTTTTCTCCCCGCGCGGCATCACCATAGCTGAAGATGAATCTAACCCAATTTTGCGGAGAGCTTCCCAATCAATTAAAGATTTGCATAAAAGTTGGTCGAATTTAAAATCTATTCAGCCCGGAAAAGAATTACTGGCAGATACTAACTGCTTGACCAACCCGATAAACAAAATTGGCGAACCGAGTACCGTCTTAATTGCCGCGCGAGTCTTTGAAGAAATAGGATTATTTGATTCGGGATTATCTCAGTATGTAGACTTAGATATGTGGTGGCGAATCATGGGGAACTATCACATCGGATTTGTAGACGAAAAACTGTCCTCACTGCGGATTCATCCCGAACAACAAACTTGGAAAAACTTCGCGGCTGGGGAAAATCATAAGGATGTAGTAAGATTTTACAAAAAACTACTCAATAGTCCTGATTACAGTTTCCTGAATCAACAAATCAAACAGCAAATCCGCCAAAAGCTGGCATTGAGAACCCAGCCGAGTTTATCGGAATTGTCAGCAATGCTTGATCAATACAAGAAATTCCCCTCAAAACAGCCTCTTCTCGCGCTGCGCCCCTACCGCCAACAGCTAGCTGAATATTGGCTGAATTTGCCAGCGGAAAAATTAGAAACTGCTTACTCGAAAGACATGGGGAAAGCTCATAAATTGCTACTACATAGCGGTCTCAAACATGAAACTTTAACTGACGAAGAACAAAGTTTTGTCCAGGAGTTATCCTCGAAACTTGCTGAAGGAGGGGAAATTGCCGAGAAGATGCAATATCTCCTCGCAGTGATGCTGTACAGCGACGCTTATCAGTTGCCGCTTGAGTATAACAATGCAGCGATTCCCCAGTGGTTTTTTGACGACTTTCTGAAATTCCTATTTCAGTCGCCGAATTATTTTCAAAGGAGATGTGGCATTGTCAAGAACGGGCAAGATGCCCGTTCCACAAGAGATGAATTTTCTGGTGGAACAGGCATCTTGCCTGTTGCTTCCACACAAGATGAATTATCTGGTGGAACAGGCATCTTGCCTGTTGCTTCCACACAAGATGAATTATCTGGTGGAACAGGCATCTTGCCTGTTAGTTCCACAACAGATGAATTATCTTGTGGAACAGGCATCTTGCCTGTTAGTTCCACACAAGATGAATTATCTAGTGGAACAGGCATCTTGCCTGTTAGTTCCACAACAGATGAATTATCTGGTGGAACAGGCATCTTGCCTGTTAGTTCCACAACACATGAATTATCTGGTGGAACAGGCATCTTGCCTGTTAGTTCCACAACAGATGAATTTTCTAGTGGAACAGGCATCTTGCCTGTTAGTTCCACAACAGATGAATTATCTGGTGGAACAGGCATCTTGCCTGTTAGTTCCACACAAGATGAATTATCTTGTGGAACAGGCATCTTGCCTGTTAGTTCCACACAAGATGAATTTTCTAGTGGAACAGGCATCTTGCCTGTTAGTTCCACAACAGATGAATTATCTGGTGGAACAGGCATCTTGCCTGTTAGTTCCACACAAGATGAATTATCTTGTGGAACAGGCATCTTGCCTGTTAGTTCCACAACAGATGAATTATCTTGTGGAACAGGCATCTTGCCTGTTCCTAACCAAGTAATTGAGAAGGGTGCAAGATATCAGTTTAAACCCAAGTCGGAAGTTGAAAGGTACTCTGAATATTTCCAGCAGTTAATCAATTACGTCGCTGCTAATATCGCCAGTTTTCCCGATTCAGAAGTTTGGCGTTATTTGGCGGCTTTTATTGCGAAAAATGTTAGATTCCAAGCTTTGTATTTGAGCGAGTTCAATCTGCTCAATATATTGAGTCAGCGAGCTGATATTCTGGAATTTCATTGGAAAAATATCGGCAGTCAAATAGAATGGAATTTTCCTCAGAGAGAACCTGAAAGAACTAAAATCAGAGTTGGCTTTTTGCTTGATAAAATTAGTGATAAATCCGAGACTCGTGCAGCAATTGCGAGTTTTGAATATTTAGACAGAAGCAAATTTGAAATTATCGTGTACTATTTCCAGGTACAAGACGAGCGACTGGGGAAATATTGCGAAAATTGCGCCGACAAACTGGTGCAACTGTCAGAAGCTTTGCCCAATCAAGTCCGAGAAATGCGATCGCACGATTTAGATATTCTGCTAATCTGCACCAATACTACCGACACTTCTCAACCAAGCGCGCTGCTGTGCCTGCACCGACTAGCGCGGGTGCAAATAGCTACGGGTGCATCAACCCCCGCAACCACAGGCGCCCGAAATATTGATTATTTCATTGCCGGAGATTTGACATTGCCCCCAGGTGCAGCAGCAGAGTATCGCGAAAAATTAATTAGTTTAGAAGGTTCGGGAGTTTGTTTAAGCTATACTGTAGGATCAGCACCTGGCAGAGTTGAACCGACTCGCAGGAGTTGGGGAGCCACCGACGAATCTGTAGTGTTCATGTCCGGCGCTCAAGCTTTTACAATTATCCCAGAATTGAGAGAAACTTGGGCAAAAATTATTGCGGCCGTACCAAATTCTATTTTAGTTTTGTATCCCTTTCGTTCGCGCAATGAAAACTATCCGACGGTGCCTTTTTACAACCAAATTCGATCGCTCTTTGCCGAATTTGGGATTGACAAAAAGCGTTTAGTTGTGATTAAGGCGCTGCCATCTCGCGCAGATTGCATAAAATGTCTGGAATTGGCTGATATATATTTAGACTCCTATCCATACAGCAGTGCCTGCTCCTTAGCAGAACCCCTGTTGGCCGGGTTGCCTGTAGTGGTAAGAAAAGGGCAAACAACTCGATCGCGACAATCAGCCGCAGTGATCGAAGAACTACTACTTCCGGAACTGGTAGCAAACAGCGAGAAGTCTTATTTAGAGCTGAGCACAGCACTGGGAACCAACCCAGAACTGCGTCGGCACTACCGCGATCGAATCCAGCAAAAAATGGCGGCAAACCCCAAATATCTCGACAGTCGCGCTTGCTCGACCCAACTCGAAACACTCTTTGAAAGACTATTCCGAGAGTGAAGGAAGAAGGAAGTTCAGCAACTAAGCAGTGTACGGGATTTAACGGATGGATGTTGAGGGAAGAAGGAAGATGGCAGAAGTAAAGATTTTCCCACTCTCCCACTCTCGCATCCCCCTACCATTGTGAGACCCGTGGGGAACCCCTCGCTAGGCAGAGCGTCAAGAAATAGACAGCAATAGCGCTAGCCCACGGACGGTCTGCTATCATCGGGGAATCGAGGGGTTAGTGGTTGTCGCTCTTTTCCTGCCACAGCTAAATTAAAAGGGGAAGCGCAAGTCAGTTGGAGATAAAAAAATGACAGGACTTTTTCAAATAGGCGATAAATTACTGCAAGCTCAGGATATGCCATCGCTCCTGAAGCGGTACCAGTTGATGCCGCAATTCTTGCGCGGTGTAATAGTAGACCAAGCGATCGCATCCTTTAGTTGCAGCGACGAAGAACGCCAATCCGCCGTGGAGAACTTTCTGGCACAACACCAACTGACAGCCCCGGAAGCCAAAGAAGCTTGGCTGCGCGGTCAAAATATGACGGAAGAAGAACTTCAAGAGATGGCCGTTAGGCCCTTGCTGATCGAAAAATTTAAGCAAGCCACTTGGAGACCTAAAGTAGATAATTATTTTTTAACCCGCAAAGCCAGCCTAGACCACGTAGTCTATTCCCTGGTACGCACCAAAAATCCATCGCTGGCAAACGAACTTTACTTTCGCATCCTCGAAGGCGAACAAACCTTTGCTGAAGTGGCCCGCGACTATTCCGAAGGGCCCGAGTCCAAGTCAGGCGGCTTGTTGGGCCCAGTACCCCTCTCCCAGCCCCACCCGGCAATCAGCAAACTTTTGTCCGTCAGCCAGCCAAATCAACTCTGGACGCCGCGTCCTCTGGCAGAATGGATGGTAATTATTCGACTAGAAAAGTTCATGCCGGCCCAGCTCGATGAATCGATGCGGCTGCACTTGATTAACGAACTATTTGAAAGCTGGCTCGCCGAACAGATAGCGCAAATAGGCCCGCTACAGCCCCTCTCCTCCCTGTCTTCCATATCATGACAATCAAGCAAGTTGGTCAGGGGCCCCCGGATTTATCCGTGGAGACTTGAAAAAGCGTAGCATCCTGACAAAAACCCCCTGGATTCATCTGTGGATTCAATCTAAAATCTAAAATCTAAAATCTAAAATTGGATGACTTCTTCCGCTGTTTCCCTCTCCCAAATTCAGGATTTCCTAGCTCAAACACCTCCCTTTGACCGACTGTCAGAGACGGCTCTGACAGCCTTGGTGGCTAAATGCCAACTCCTTGGCTACCGGACGGGGCAACCCCTGTTTGAACGGGAAAAAATGCCGACTCAGGTGGCAATTATCTATCAAGGCCAGGCCCGGCTGCTGGGGTTTGACCAGCGCTCGCAGCGCCACGTAAGTTTACGCTTGGTGCAGTCGAAGGAAATTCTCGGCTGGGCTGGATTGCTCAGGGGAGTTCCCTGCGAAACCGCGATCGCCTCTACAGATGTGATCGCGATCGTCCTGCCTGCCGAAGAGTTCCTGAGCGTACTGGAAAAACAGCCGACATTTGGAGAAGCCTTTCGCGAACACTGTTCCTTGAGCGAAGTATTTGAACTGTTGAGCCTGGAATTGCAGCGCCAAGCCGACGGCACTTCCAATCTCAAGGAACTCACCCTGCAAGCTTGGCAAGATGCGACAGTTGTCAACGTGCCAAACGGCAACAAAAAAACTCAAGACATCGCCAAAGAGCTAGATCCCGATCGAGTTTGGCTCGTCAGCAGCGGCGTCTTGGGCGACTTTCCCACCGGCAGCCGCTTCTCTGTGGAAAACGCAGCCAAATCCTTAAAAGTAGAAGGCCGCCTCGGCGCGCGATTGGTCGGCTTCCGGGAACCCCCAGAACCTCAAGAAACAGACCCATTAAATCCCACGCCAGATATAGTAGACCCTGGGCCGAATCCGCCCGGCGGAAAATCGCTCAGCATTATAGACGCCCCAGACCGTCCCCCAGAACCCAAAACCGACCCCCAAACAAAGGATGCGGCGAGATACCCAGTTTTCCGCGCCAAAGGGCAGATTGACGCCCCGCTAGCTTGCTTCCAAATGTTGAGCAAGTATTTCGGCCTCAAATTTCGTCGAGATATCATCCGCAAAGTTCTAGAAAATCAGTTAAAAACCGCCGGTTCCATCAGCATCCAAGCCTGCGGGGCGATCGCCCAAAGCATCGGCCTCACGCCTCAATTGGCGCAAGTCCCAGCAGAAGCAATCAACCGCATCAAAGCTCCCGTAATGATTAAATGGCAAGATAGCTTTGCCATTATTTACAGCATCACCGAGCAAGAATTGGTGATGGCCACGCCCGAACAGGGGCTGATGCGGAAGCGGATACCTCAGTTTAAAGAAATCTGGGGCGAACAGGGAGAAGTCCTGCTGCTGCAAGCTCCGCAAGTTGAGCAAAAAGAGCAGTTCAGCTTCTGGTGGTTTGTGCCGGCGCTCATGGAACACAAGACAGTGTTTTTTGAGGTGTTGCTGGCTTCGTTTTTTGTACAGTTATTTGGTCTTGCCAACCCATTAATCAGCCAAGTAATTATTGATAAAGTCTTAGGTCAGCGCAGCATTGACACCTTGGATATTTTGGGGGCATTTCTATTAGGTGTTGCCCTGTTTGAAGGACTGCTCAACGGTTTGCGTACCTTTTTGTTTATAGATACCTCAAACCGCATTGATGTCAAATTGAGTGCAGAGGTAATCGACCACTTGCTCCGGCTGCCCCAGAATTACTTTGACAATCGGCGCGTCGGAGATTTGGTATACAAATTCAGCATGATGGGCCAGATTCGGGAATTCATGACGAGTACAGCTCTGACAGTGGTTCTCGATGCGGTATTTTCGGTGGTTTACGTCGCCGTTATGCTCTCTTACAGTGTGCAGCTAACTGCAGTATCTTTGGCAGTGGTACCGATACTGGGGCTGATGATTGTTCTAATCAATCCGCTGGTGCTGCGCCTGATAAAACAAAGAAACAACCGTTTTGCTGACTCTCAATCTTATTTAGTGGAAGTAGTCAGCGGGATTCAAACTGTTAAGGCTCAAAATATTGAATTGAAATCCCGTTGGGAGTGGTCGAGCCGCTACGCAAAATACATTACAGCCAGTTTTAAAACAATTATCACGGGGACTACGGCCGGTACGGTTAGCAGCTTTTTAAACCAGGTGGGTAACTTAGCTCAGTTGTGGGTGGGAGCTTATTTGGTACTGGGAAATGAGATTACGTTGGGTCAGTTGATTGCTTTCCGAATTATTTCCGGGAACGTGACTGGTTCGCTGCTGCGTTTTGTGAGCGTCTGGCAGAGTTTCCAAGAAGTCTCAATGTCGATCGATATGCTTAAGGATGTCGTCGATACGCCGACGGAAACCAGCGAGGAAGACCGCAGCAATATCCCGCTGCCGGCAATTCAAGGGCAGGTTACCTATGAGGAGGTTTCCTTCCGATTTCTAGAAAGCGGGGCACTGCAATTGGCTAATGTGAATTTGGAATTTCCCCCTGGCAGTTTTGTGGGAATTGTGGGGGGAAGCGGTTCCGGTAAAAGTACGGCGATGAAGCTGTTGCAGCGTCTTTATCCGCCGCTGTCGGGCCGGATTTTTATTGACGGGTACGACATTGCCAAGGTGGAACTGTACTCGCTCCGCAGCCAACTTGGGGTGGTGCTGCAAGATACTTTGCTGTTTAACTGCTCGGTACAGGAAAATATTGCTCTGAGCAATCCCGATGCGAGTACGGATGAGATTGTGCGAGCTGCGAAATTAGCGGTGGCTCACGATTTTATTATGGGCTTGCCTGCTGGCTACAATACGATAGTCGGAGAGCGGGGTTCGTCGCTTTCTGGGGGTCAAAGACAGCGTTTGGCGATCGCCCGGACGATTTTGCAAAACCCGAAACTGCTGATTTTGGACGAAGCTACAAGCGCCCTCGACTACCATTCCGAACGCCAAGTTTGCAATAACTTAGCAGAAGCTTTTGCCGGCCGCACGGTGTTTTTCATTACTCACCGCCTGACGACAATCCAAAACGCCGACATAATTATTATGATGGATCAAGGTTCTGTAGTCGAGCGGGGAACTCATAAAGAATTAATGGCTCTTAAAGGGCGTTACTACTGCCTCTTCCAACAACAAGAGTCATCGAATACCTGATATCTAACAACTCACAACTTAGCGCTAACAATTAACAACTGAGAACTAACAAATGGCTATGAAATCGTTAATACTTTCTGAGCAACCAGTCATTCTCGAAAAACCAGCGATTTGGTCGCACTTGTTTTTGTGGATGATCATGCTGATGACCACTTCTGCTGTAGTTTGGGCTTATTTTGCTAGCGTAGAGCAAGCTGTCCCCGCTGTCGGCCAATTGGAGTTCAAAGATGGTGCTAGAGACATCCAAGCACCTGCTACGGGCGCTGTGGTGAGACTTCACGTTGAAAATGGCGATCGCGTGGAAAAGAACCAGCCTCTGCTCACTTTCAACCCCCTTGCACCCAGCGCCGATTTAACATCGATTCAGAAAACTAAAGAAGCTCTGGAAAAGGAAAATAAATTTTACGAAGATGTTGTCAACGGCAAAATTCAAGGCGCTGTTCCTTCTAACCTAGAATCAACTATCAAGGACAGACAGAGCCTCACGGCACAAAATCAAGTGCTGCAAGCTTTGATTGACGAACTGTACCTCAACAGGGGAGCTAGCGGAAATTTTGATGCTGCTCAGCAAGGACTTTATGTTAATTATCGATCGGAGTTTCTGTCTCGCGTAGCCGCAGCTCAAGGCCAAGTTCAGGAGTTGGAAAAACAACTGAAGCAAGCTCAGGATGCTGAGAAAGCCGCCGGCGATCAAATGACAGTGGCACAGCAACAATTGGGTTTTGCCCAGAACCAATTAAATTATGCTCAGCAGCAGTTAAGTTCTTCGCAAGAGCAAGTAAAATCAGCCCTGGCTCAGAGAGATTTGGCCCAAGAACAGTTAGCGAAATCCCAACAAGTATTGAAGTCGAATCAAAACATTCTAGGCAGACTCGCCCCCCTGGTGGAGGAAGGAGCCATCGCTGAACTGCAAAAAGAACGTCAAGAACAAGATGTTTTCAGAGGCCAAAGCGACGTTCTCAAACAGCAAGATCAAATCAAGCAGCGCGAAGGTGAAATCAACTCTCGCAGGGGCGAAATTAACACGCGCCTCGGTGAAATCAATACGCGCCGAGGCGAAATTAACGCGCGTCAAGGTGACATCCAAAAAATTACTGCTGAAATACAGCGTCACCAAGGAGAGCAAGCGCGCCTTCTGGAGTCCATCGCCCGCGCCCAAGAACAGTTGAAAAACACCAAGGATACCTGGGCGAAAGAACTTTATACCAAAATTGCTGAAAACCAGAAACAAATTGCCAGCAGCGATTCTCAGCTAAGCCGCTTCAAAGTGGAAAACCTGAAAAAGTTGTCCGAGGTGAACGCTCAGCTAGAAAAGGCTCAACAAAACCGCGACACTCAAGTGATGAAGGCTCCGGTATCTGGCGTTATCTTCGATTTGAAACCTTCTACGAAGGAGAAAGCTAAGTTGGATATGGCGAAAGATCCGATATGCCAATCCATTATTAATACGGTGGTGAAACCGGGCGAACCGCGCCCAGCACGCTGCGAAGAAGCTTATTACGAAGCGCAGCAAACTGAAAAGCTGCTCAAAGTTTTGGATGACGACAACGGTCTGCAAGCAGTGGTTTACCTGGAAAACAGCAATGTGGCTCTGGTATTGGATGCTTTGAGACAGAAGCGGGCAAAATTGGAGCAGTATCACGGCAAGCAATTAGACGGAGAAAAGATTGACTGCGAAATAGGTAAAAGTTGCGTTTGTCCAGAGAAGGAAGTTAACAGAGAGAAACTGGGTTTGACGAAATACCAATGCGTGCCTGTGGAAGTGAATGTAGAAGCTTTCCCGGCGCTGGAGTTTGGTACTGCTGAGGGTGAAGTGATAGAGATTAGCAGCGATGCTGAGCCTCCTACTGAACTGCGGAAATACTACGCTTTCAAAACCAAAATAAAGCTCAAAAATCAGAAGTTTGTTTTGAACAAGGGCAAGGCAAATGAAGTGGAGGTTAACTTGCAGTCGGGAATGTCCGTGAGTTCTAATATCAATATTGGCAAGCGGAGTGTCTTGCAGATGTTTATCAACCGATTTACTGGGAAAATGGATACGTTCAAGACTATTAAGTAATTCGGTTAACCGAATTGAACGTGAGACTTTGAGGCTGTTCGGAAACCCGGTTTCTTCAAGAAACCGGGTTTCTATGTGTTATGTTTTTCAACTTGTTTGTAGTAACGAATGCAAGTCCCGGCTCAAACTATGAGGAGTGAAATCTTCACTACAAACTTGATAAAAATTATTTAACCGGGTTTGATATAAAATGGTGATGACAATCAGTGCGATCGCACTTTCATGAAAAAAATCATCTTATTTACTTTATATCTAATTCCTGTCCTCTTCTTAATCGGATTGGTAGCGAATTTTAGCGTTAACGTTCCCGTTGATGACGAGTGGAGGTTAGCTAGCCTTTTTGAAAAAATAGCTGCGGGAAATGTAACTTTTAACGATTTTTGGGATTTGCACAGCAATCACCGCATAGTTTTCCCTAAAATAATTATTGCGGTGCTGGCTTTTGCTTCCCGATGGAATATTAATTATCAGTTGTGTCTCAGCATAGGTTTGGCTGCGATAACTTTTCTCGCTATGTACAAGTTATCCTCGATGCAAGTTAAGAATGTTGGGGATGATTTGTGGCATTTAGCTAATATTTTAACTTGTATTTTGCTTTTCTCGCTAGTTCAGCACGAAAACTGGCTTTGGGGATTTCAATTGGCTTGGTTTTTAGTCAATTTTTGTTTTGTCGCTGCGGTTTATGCGCTGGTTTCAAATCACAAATTATTGCCTAATATAGCGGTTTTTAATCGGATGAAACAGAGATGTTGCACCACGATCAATAAGCTATTTAGGAACGGGCAAGATGCCCGTTCCACAAGAACATTGAATTTTTGTGGAACGGGCATCTTGCCCGTTATTGAGAATGATGCAACACCTCAGATCAAACAGAGTACGGACACGCCACTGCCGTGTCCCTACGATATTCAAATATGGATTGCGGCTGGATTCTGCTTTATTGCGAGTTTTTCCCTGGCCCAAGGTTTGCTTTCTTGGTTGGCTGCGATTCCGGCTGTGGCGGCTTTAGAAGGAAATGCGGCGCAGAAAAGAAAAAGAGTTATTGTCTGGATGCTGCTGTTTTTGGCAACTTGTGCTGTTTACTCAATTGATTATCATCCTAGCCGGAAAGCAAGTATTATTTCATTGTTGAATAAGCCGTTTGTGGTGATTGATTACTTTTTAAGTTTGCTGGGTTCGCCAATTGTGCGATCACCTGGAATTTCAGCATTAGTTGGATTGCTAATAGTTGCAAGTTTCTTATTTTTGGTATTCTATTTCTTTGTCATTGGGAACCCTGCGAAGCCATCTCCAGCCCCTGCGATTCCTTCGCCACTGGCAATGACAGATAGGAATGATATTTCGGAAAGCTATAGCAATCCCAACTCAGTTATGAACGTGGTTCAGACTGCGACGCTGGACGGGCAAGATGCCCATCCCACAATTCATTTAGGATTACGGCAAGATACTCATTCCAATATTGATTTAGGAGTGCCATATCAGGCTTTACCTTGGCTGTCAATAGGTTTTTTTTCGGTTTTATCGGCTCTGTTTATTACGGCGGGAAGGGCTGAATTTGGGGCAATTCAGGCGCTAGAATCGTCTAGATATACGACTAATTCAATTTTGCTATTAATTGCTGTGGTTCAGCTAGGGCAATTGTTTGTCCGAGGCAATTATCAAGAAACAAAAGCAACGTTAAAACGTAATTATAAATTTATTTATCGGGTAGTTGCAGGGCTGTTAATTGCTACAATTATTCTTAACTCTCAACAGGCGATCGCCCAAACTAGATCGGCACTTCTTTACAAACAAGGCGCTCAAGATTGTTTGCAGTTAATTAACTATCTGGAACCCTCGGATTTTTTTAAGAATTCGCCGGAAAGCTGTTTGAGGGTGCTGAGCAAAAAAACTTGGCTGGTGAGAGAAGGCGCTGCAATTATAGACAAAATAGGTTGGCTCAAGTTCGCGAAAAATGTAGAGTTTATTTCTAATACCGAGAAAATTTACGGTTATTTAGACAAACCTCAAACTACCGATAAATCCTTGACTGTTAAGCAAAATGATGCTGTCAAGGCTGCGGGTTGGGCGGTTTGGCCAGAAAAATTGCACCAGCCGAATATTGTACTGCTATCTGTAGGCGATAAACAATCTTTTTTTGCTAACGCTTATGTAAATTTGGACAGTCCCGACATTGCTGAGAGTTTAAAATCTGAGTTATACAATAATGCAAGGTGGGCTGTTGATTTGTCGCATAATAATTTGCCGATCGCCCAAACGGAAATTAAAGCTTGGGTGTATAATCCTGTTGACAACCAGTTTGTCAAATTAAAGGGAGAGGAGCAAGTGAGAGTCGAGGAACTCTAAAAATTTCATGCAATAGATTTTTTGGTTTTGCTCAACTTGTTACTCAAGTCCTGTTATGATTTAGAACAGTTTATCACTGTTATCCGTAAACATAGAACACAACCTCTCGCTTGTTGTGTTAATCAAGCACCTGAATCATTACTCTTTTCTCTTTCCTGTCCAAGCAAACATAATGAAAAAAAGTACCTTACTGATTCTTTATCTGATTCCTGTGCTCTTAGTAATTTGGTTTGTAGCTGCTTTTAGCGTCAATGTTCCCTTTAGGGATCAATGGGCATTAGTCCCTATTTTTGATAAAGTGACTGCGGGAACTTTAACCTTTAGACCTTTTTGGGCTTTACATAGTAACCACCGGATACCAGTCCCAAAAATTATTATGACTATACTCGCGTTTATATCCCATTGGAATATCAATTATGAAATATGTTTTAGCATTTTTTTATCTCTCATAACTTTTGGTATCCTCTATAAAATCTCTGAGATCACAGCCAAGGGTGTGAGCGCTCGTCTGTTCCATTTGACAAATATTTTAACCTGCTTTTTGGTCTTTTCCCTCGTTCAAGAAGAAAACTGGCTGTGGGGGTTCCAATTAGCATGGTTTTTGATTAATTTATGTGTTATTTTAGCGGTATATTGGCTGAATAAAAAATCCCAAATATCTGCTAAAAAGAGAATTTTTTTAGCAGGCATATTCTGTTTCGTGGCTAGCCTTTCATCCGCCCACGGCCTGCTATCTTGGCTCGCCGTCATCCCTTCATTATTTGCCCTCGAAGGAACAGTAAAGGATAAAATCCAGCGATTGGTAGGATGGGTGAGCATTTGGGTAGCTTTATTGGCTATATATACAATTAATTATCATCCTAAAAAGGGGAATTACCAAATAGATTCTTTGCAAGAACAGCCATTCCTCCTATTCGATTACTTTTTTAGCTTGCTCGGTGCGCCAATTGTCCGATTTCAGATGGTTTCAGCGGTTATAGGCTTAGTCATTTTTTCCGGTTTTTTTGGTATAAGTGTATATGTTATCAAAGTTCTCAAAATCTCTCAGTTCAAGTTTGTACCTGCTATCACAGAACTAACACCCTGGCTATCAATTGGTTTGTTTTCTCTGTTATGTTCTCTTGCAATTACGATTGGTCGGGTGCGATACGGGGTAGAACAGGCTTTGGAATCGAGATATACGACAACTTCTCTGTTGTTAATCATTGCTTTTGTTCAGATTGGTAATATATTTATATGTAACCAAAGAAAAAAAATGCAACTTTTGGTAGCCTGATTTATCCTGTTTTTACGGTTATTTTAGCTGGTACAATCACGCTCAATTCTGGGTTTGCAATTGCCAAAGCTCAAGCTGATATTCCCTACAAGCAAAGCATCAAAACTTGCTTAGAGCTAATTAATTATATGGAAAAATCCCCATTTCACGAATCAGAAGATAGCTGCCTCTTTCTGCTCAGTGGTGAAAAACCTTTGTTAATTAGAAAGCGTGCAGAAGTCCTCGATCGCATTGGGTTTAGACATTTCCCCAAAGACGTAGCTTTTATTAGCAATAATAGCGAAAACTACGGCTATCTTGACAACCCCCAGACAATAGATAAACCCTTAGTTGTCAAAAGCAACGATCGCATCCGGGTGACAGGCTGGGCAATTCTGCCAGATCGCCAGCAACAACCCACACTCGTGCTACTATCATTGGCAGACAAAAAATCATTTTTTGCCAATGCTTGTGTCACTCTGGATAGCCCTGATGTAGCCAAAGCGTTAAGGTCTAATCAGTATAGTCGCGTGAGGTGGGCTGTGGATTTTTCGGCGAAAAATTTGCCGATCGCCCAAACCGAAATTAAAGCTTGGGTGTATAATCCTGTGGACAACCAATTTGTCAGGTTGCGTGGTGGCGCTAGGATAAAAGTGGAGGATGAGGAGTGAAAATTTCTGTGATAATACCAGCCCACAATGAGGAGGGCTGTTTGTACGGTACTGTGCGGGCGATCGCCCAGACGCTCGATTTAGAAGGCATTCCGCACGAAATTTTGATTGTGAATGACAATAGTGTCGATCGAACTATTGATATTTGCCAGGAGTTGTCAGAGACTTTTCCCACAGTGAGATACATCAACAATCAGCCTCCCAACGGTTTCGGATTTGCTGTGCGCCGGGGATTGGCGGAATTTGACGGAGATGCAGCAGCAATTGTGATGGCGGATGCTTCCGACGATCCGATGGATTTGGTAGCAGGATACCGCAAGTTGCAAGAAGGATATGATTGCGTTTTCGGTTCCCGCTTTATCAAAGGTGGCTTGATAGTTGATTATCCAATTCACAAGTTAGCAATTAACCGCTTAGCAAACTGGTTTGTCAAAAGTATTTTCGGCTTGCGGTACAGCGATGTCACCAATGCTTTTAAAATTTACCGCCGAGAAGTAATTGAAGGCGTACAACCGATTTTGAGCCATCATTTTAATTTGACAGTGGAACTGCCTTTAAAAGCAATTGTTCGTGGTTTTTCCTATAAGGTAATTCCTTTGAGGTGGTACAATCGGACTGCTGGGATTTCTAAGCTGAAAATCAAAGAGATGGGCAGTAGGTATTTGTTTATTGTCTTGTACGTTTGGCTGGAAAAACATCTCTCTCGCGGCGACTACCACCGGACTAGAAAGATGAATGAATTGAAATTAGATTTATTGCCAAATTCAAGGAGGGAAGTTTTGACGGCGAAGGAATGATGACTAATGATTTTGGTACCGCAGCTATTGATACTTTGATGCAGATCGGAGATAATCAGTGCGATCGGTTAATCGTCATCCTACCTGGCATATTCTCGCGAGATGGAAAAATTCATGGCAACTTTGCGCTCTTCTCGCGGATTGCGTACAAAATCGAGTTTCCCGATTATAATGGTGAAGGGGATAAAAAGTAGGATAGTCAGCGATAATTTGACGAGAGAGGCGATGGGGAAGTTTGGGTTATAAAATATACCAAATTGGGAGGATTGAGTCATGGTTTTTACAGCCCAAGAAATGGCAAGATTGATGCCAGATGCCAGTCAATTAGAAAGTGACGAACCGGAAATGGAAAGTTCCCTACATTATATTCAACTAGCATTATTAGTTGCCTGTTTGGAATGGCAATGGCGCGAGCGCCACGACTTTTTTATTGGAGCAAACCTGACGGTTTACTACAGCCAGCAACAATTGCGGAATCGGGATTTTCGCGGTCCGGATTTTTTTCTGATCGCAAACACAGAAAAACGTCCGCGTCGTTCCTGGGTAGTTTGGGAAGAAGAGGGGAGATATCCCGATCTAATTATAGAATTGCTATCTAGTTCTACGGCAAGAGTCGATCGCAACGAAAAAAAGATATTATATCAGAATCGGTTTAGAACTCCCGAATACTTTTGGTTCGATCCTGAAGATTTAGATTTTAGCGGTTTTCGTTTAATCGGTCAAGAATATCAACCTATCATTGCCAATGAATTTGGTAGATTGTGGAGTGAGGTACTAGAATTATATCTGGGAATTCACGATGGGAAATTGCGTTATTTTACCCCAGATGGTGAGTTAGTTGCTACACCAGAGGAAGCTGCACTGCAAGCACAGGAGCGGGCCAATCGATTAGCGAATCAGTTGCGGGCTTTGGGCATTGAACCAGAATAGTTGAAGACTTACGCATTTCCGACCAAAGAAACCGGGTTTTTTATCTAATCTGCGGATTGCAGCGAAGGATTTTCGCAAAAAACCCGGTTTCTGGTCATCCGTGCGTCAGTCCTATAGTTGTCAAAATTCATTAAAAAGATGATTCGGTTTTAATGCGAGGTATACCTCAACACCCATTGTTCAATAATTTAACAGCAGTAATTAATCCTCTAAGAAAGTTGAGTCAATGCCTGAGAGAATTTTAATTGTGGGTGGTGCGGGTTTCATCGGCAGTTGTTTGGCAATTGGCCTGAAGAAACGGCACCCGGAATGGCAAATAATTTGTTTAGATAACCTGCGTCGCCGGGGCTCGGAATTGAATCTGCCGCGGCTTAAGAGTTGGGGGATTCAGTTTGTTTACGGGGATATTCGTACAGCGGCAGATTTAGATCCAGTTGCACTGAATGCTGACTGCATTATAGATTGTGCTGCGGAGCCTTCTGTGCTGGCTGGTTTTAGTTCGCCTCAGTACGTTTTGCAAACGAATTTACTGGGCACTGTGAATGTTTTGGAGTTGGCGAGACAAACGGGTGCGAGTTTGCTGTTTTTGTCTACGAGTCGGGTTTATCCGATCGCCAGTGTCAAATCTGTTAAGCTGTTAGAGTTGCCGAATAGATTTGCGATCGCCCCTGAGCAAACTTTACCCGGTATATCTGAGTTGGGCATATCAGAAGACTTCCCATTAAAAGGACACCGTTCGCTTTACGGAGCAACTAAATTAGCTTCGGAATTGCTGATTGAGGAATACAGGGAAGCATACAATGTGTCGGCAATTATTAACCGTTGCGGGTTAATTACCGGTGCTTGGCAAATGGGTAAAGTAGATCAGGGAGTTTGCGGTTTGTGGGTGGCGGCTCACTATTTTCAAAAGTCGCTGAATTATATCGGTTTTGGCGGCAGTGGGAAGCAAGTTAGGGATTTGCTGCACGTTGAAGATTTGTTGAGGTTAGTTAATTATCAGTTAGAACATTTTCCTGAATTTGATGGCGAAGTTTTTAATGTGGGCGGCGGTTTGAGCAACAGTCTTTCTTTAGTTGAGACAACTGATTTGTGCCAAAAGATTACGGGTAAATCGATTTCAATTAACCCTGTTTTGGAGGAACGCGCGGGGGATATTCCGATTTTTATTACGGATTCTTCTAGGGTGATGGAGAAAACAGGATGGCGGCCTGTTATTGGGCCGGAAGCAGCTTTGCAGGATATTTATGATTGGATTGCTGCTAATGAGGTGGTTTTAAGTTCGATTTTGTAGGGAGTTTTTTAATGGCAGATTGCAAATAGTAGGGTGCGTCGCTATGGGAAATTTCGCCACTATTTGAGTGACTAGAACCGACGCACCCTACGGCGAAATTTCATCCCCGTCTAAAATTCCCACCATTATTTTCATTAAATCCTCTAAATCGTCAGGCACTTTAAACAAATTGATATCTTGAAAAATAGTGTGCTGATTTCGGTCTAACTTGCCAAATCGCCAGACATCTCCCATTGTCACCGCACCGTAAAAGATATTTTGCTCTTCAACGTGAGACATCGCAATCAATTCTACAGCTAGTTGGGTAAATCCTCTAGTCATATCGTCGTTCTTTGCTTCAATGACTAGCAATTCTCGCTCGGATTTTACGAAATAATCTAAATTTCCCTTTAACCAGCTATTAACGTTGAGAGTATACTCAAATCGCAGTTGACATTTGCAGTACCGGATGATGTCCAGCAAAACTGGCGATACTAATGATTCTCTTCTAGCTGTTTCGCTGCTGAGACTGACAAAAAATAAAGTTTCTTTAATTCTTTGTTTGAGAAAAGCTATTTCTGCGAGTTCCCTAGGGGTATGCGGCAAAGACAACTCAGTTTTGATCAGCGAGTAATCAAATTCTGCTAAAATTTGATCCGTTTCGTAAGGTAACTCAAAGTATGAACGAAATGTATATTCTCGACCTTCCTGTAAGATTTTTTGCTTGGTCATTCTGTTTGAAATCGCCATGTATTTGTTTGTACATTATATATCAATTTTTCCAAGCTTAGAAGATGAGGAATAGCCATTTTTAACAGGACTCAGCATTTATCCCCAAACTTCTGTCAAATCCAAGACAAACCCCGGCAACACATCTTCACCGGACAAAGTAACAGGATTTTCCAGCACTTCTACATCTTGATTTTGCCTGTAAATTTCCACCTTTCTGTTTTTTCTATCTATCAACCAACCTAAACGAGCGCCATTGTTCATATACTCTTTCATCTTGGCTCGCAGCGGTTCCATGTTGTCAGTTTTAGAACGAAGTTCTACCACAAAATCAGGACACAAGGGAATAAAACTTTCTTTTTGTTTTGGGGTGAGCCCATCCCACCTTTCTTGACGCACCCAAGCTGCATCGGGAGAGCGATCTGCTCCATTGGGCAGGTGAAAACCAGTAGAAGAATTAAATGCTTTACCGAGTCTAGTCCGCCGATTCCACAGCCAGAGTTGCCCTTCTATATCCAGATTCCGATATCCTGTTTCGCCTCCGGTTGGTGGGTTCACGATTAATTCTCCTGTTGCTGTGCGTTCTAATTGTAACTCTCGATTGGCGATCGCCAATTCAACGAACTGTTCGTGGGTAACGGTGAGTGTTAGTGTTAGTGGAATATTGACGGGAAGGGCAGCGGATGATTGAGTTTGTGTCATCATTTTTGTCCTCAAGCTGATGCTTTAATGGCAGCTTCATCCTAATTGGACAAAGCCAGAAATGCGGGATACTTTGTAACTTTTATGATAACACTTAAAAGTGCCATCTACAAAGTGCGATCGCCCTTTTGTCCACCAAAGGTCGATCGCATCTGGTATCATAGAAAAAAAGTTCCCCGCCCCGACGCAAAAACATGATAACTTCTACAGTTGTTGCCCCATCGAAAATCTACTCTCTAGAAGCATGGATGGAAAGTCCACCGGATCGGCAAGAGTGGGTTGATGGCGAATTACTGGAGAAAAATGGCATAACTCTCAAGCATAGCAAGGTGCAAAGAAATCTTTACTTTTATTGGAGAAACTACAAAGAATCCAGCCGACAGGGAGAAAAAGTTTATACTGATGTTCCCTGCCGCACAAACAACCAGGGGCGCTATCCTGATGTTGCCTACCTTCCCCCGGAATTAGCAGCACAATTTGGCAATCTCAAAGTGCTGCCACAAAGTTTTCCTTTATGTGCTGAAATTGTTTCACCAACAGATTTGGCGGAAGATGTAATTGCTAAAGCTACAGAATATTTAGAATCGGGAAGTGAGGAAGTTTGGCTGGTATATCCTGAAAACCAATGGATTATTGTAGTAACAAAACAAACCAGAAGCATCTTTATTGCTGGGGAAGCTGTTAGCACTCAAATTGTTTTACCGGGTTTTAGTATTCCAGTAGATGAGTTATTAAAATGAGCGCTTTCCCTACATTCTCATTTTCAGCCTCCGACGGCAAGTGTCGATATTGAGGAAGATACTCACTTGTTGGGTTTCGATGCTTTAACAAACATTTGCCCTCCCAAAAACCGCCACAACCAAGGCAATTTTAAGTAAATTTTTAACAGCAAGGGCGAGGCCGGTCTGCCTTTCGTCGAAAAGGGCAAAAATCTCGGTACAATCAGGTCAATTTCAAACCCGACAGTTTGTAAAAGCTCTTGTAGCGATAAATGCGTTATCGGTAATTGATGGTCGATAAAATCGTAGTATTCCTTGTAGGAATATTTGAAATTAGGCTGAATTACCAATAGAGAACCGCTAGGCTTGAGGGCATCAAAGCAAAACGAGATAATTTCTACAAGTTCCTCTTTGTTGCGGAGGTGTTCAAAAAAGTTTGAGATAAAAATGCGATCGAACTGTTCGGTAAAAGATGTGTAATCTTCCAAATTCAACACATCAATATTAAGCACATTTACATCAGCATTAGCAAATAACTTTGAATCGGGATTAAGGTCAATTAAATATTTTTTTTTAGCCCGAATTTGATTGATAAACTCGCAGTAACCGCCGCCAATATCTAAAACGGTTGATTCGGGAGGAACATAATCTTGTAAGAATTCGTCAATTAAAACTTTCCATAGTGCCACCTTCGCTTGCATTTGTCGCAAATCAAAGCGGTTGGCATACAACTTTTTGAGATATGTGTCAGTTTTCATAGTAAAATAGCCTAGACTGAGTATGAGTTTATCACGCGATACAGCCAACTATGAATGTTATATCTACTGAAATACCGGAAGTTCTGATTATTGAGCCGAAAATTTTCGGAGACGATCGCGGTTTCTTTTTTGAGAGTTTCAATCACAAAGCTTTTGTAGAAAAAACAGGCGTGACGGCCGAATTTGTGCAAGACAATCATTCCAAATCTTCTAAAAATGTGCTGCGCGGTTTGCACTACCAACTGCAGCAGCCTCAAGGCAAATTGCTGCGGGTAGTTGCTGGCGAAATATTTGATGTAGCAGTGGATATTAGACAAAGTTCGCCGAATTTTGGAAAGTGGGTGGGGTGTTTGCTGAGTGCAGAAAATAAACGGCAATTTTGGGTGCCGGCGGGATTTGCACACGGTTTTTTAGTGGTTTCCCAGACTGCTGAAGTTTTGTATAAAACTACAGATTATTATGCACCGGCACACGAGCGGTGTATCCTGTGGAATGACCCCGATTTGGCGATCGACTGGCCGCTAGATGGTGCTCAACCCATCTTATCAGCTAAAGACCAAGCTGGACAAACGTTGAAAACAGCTCAAGTGTTTTGATTATGAAAATTTTACTCGCAGGTGGCAGCGGACAGCTAGCTCAAGAATTGCAGCCGATTTTATTATCTTCGGGAGAGGTAATTGCGGTCGATCGCACTCGCCTCGATTTATCCCAACCGGAAAGCATCCGTCAAGCAATGGCTGAAATTCAACCGAATTTAGTCGTCAATGGGGGTGCTTACACTGCGGTAGACAAAGCGGAAAGCGAACCGGAATTAGCAAACGCCATCAACGGCATTGCACCCGGAATTATCGCAGAAGAATGCGAAAAACTGGGAGCAAGTTTGATTCACTTTTCTACTGATTATGTATTTGACGGTAGCCACGGTTCTGCTTATCAGGAAACAGATTCTACGAACCCGCTGGGAACTTACGGCAAGTCCAAATTAGCAGGCGAGGAAGCAATTCGGCAAGCCGGAAACCGACATATTATTATTAGAACAGCCTGGGTTTACGGCAACGGTGGCAAAGGTAATTTTGTCAAAACCATGTTGAGGTTGGGAAAGGAAAGAGAAGAAATTCGAGTAGTAGCCGATCAGATCGGAAGTCCTACTTGGACGGGGGATTTAAGTGCGGCGACTTCGCAAATTATTCCTCTGCTTGGGCCAGAAAGTTTTGGGACTTATCAGTACACTAACAGCGGTGTTTGTAGTTGGTACGATTTTGCGATCGCCATTTTTGAGGAAGCAGCCAAACTCGGCTTTCCCCTAAAAATTCAGCGCGTAATTCCCATCACCACCTCCGAATATCCGACACCCGCAAAACGTCCCGCTTTTTCTGTCCTCTCTACAGTAAAAATATCAGCACTTCTAGGCACGTATCCTCCCCACTGGCGGCAAGGGCTCAGACAAATGCTGGCAAGAGAAGTGAAATAAAAATTCGAGTAAATCTGTAAAGTAGCCAGAAACCGGGTTTTTTCACCAAAATACTTGGTTCAAACCCTCAATCAAGTAAAAAACCCGGTTTCTTTAATCCCAGCGCGTACAACTTAGCCCAAATCGATTAAAAATATCGCCATCTACCAATCCATGAAAGTCAAGCAACAATATATTTTAATTGCCGCATCAATTCTCGGAATTCTAATACCAGCGTCATATATTTTGTACTTGATATCGCAAGCGGGAGACTTGTCTAATTTTGATTATTGGTGGATGACATGGAATTTTTATTCTGTAGACGGTTTCTCTACCAATCCTTTTAATTGGATATTTCGGGCGAACGAGCATTTTGTCTTGATTCCGGCAATTATTTATGGCTTGAATATAGTTGTCACCCAAGGTTCAAATATTGGTTTGTGTTTAGTTGCCTGGTTCTTGGCTTGGATTCAGTGCCACGTATTAATTGCTCTGCTGCCGTTAAATTTGAGGCGTTTTCCCCTGCAATTTATCTCGCTACTCCTTTGCATTTCTATTTTTAATTTTACTCCGGCGGCGGCTCACAATTGGATGCGGGGATTCAGTGGCGTTCACTGGATAATTGCTAATTTATTTGTGATTTGTTCGATATATTGTTTGCAATCCTATGCGACTTTGTTGGGTACACCGGGGGCGGGCACGGGGGCACCGCCCCTACGGAATGGTTGGGTAATTGGCAGCATTGTTTTTGGCGTTTTAGGCTGTATTAGTTACAGCACTCCTTTAGCTTTGTGGCCGATATTGTGTGCGGCTGCTGTTGTGCTGCGGTTTCCTCGGCGAATAACTTATTTGTATTTCATTGCTTCGATTGCGGTGATTGGCATTTATTTTTTAACTTATAAAACTCCATCTCATCACCCTTCTTTAACTAAAATTAACCCGCTCAAAACTCTCGAATATATTCCCACTTATCTCGGCGGAATTTTTAGCGAAAATATTATTGTTGCTTCAATTATTGGTATAATTGGTTTGATTGCAACGACGGGTTTTGTGGGTTATTGGCTATTTGTAAAAAAGGTCGATCGCCCGGATTGGCTGCCTTGGCTATCAATCCAACTTTACACGCTGCAAACGGCCTTAATGGCCGCTGTCAGTCGATCGGGATTTGGCGTCGAACAAGCCACCGCTTCCCGCTACGCCACACTCCCAGCTTTGTTTTGGATGAGTACAATTGTGCTGACAGTATTGTGGGTGCGCGAGTTGCAGCCAACACCAAGAATTCAAGGGCGTTGGCTGACACCGCTGTTTGCAGTCGCCACAGTCGCGATTATTTTAATGTACGGGGTGGGAGGCGAAACTGCAATGGCGATCGCCCGCAGAGCAACCTATCAACCGTTAGTAGCATTATCACTGCAATTAGGCATCACCGATGTAACCCTAATTAAAGACCGCGTAGGCAATAAACCCGCCGCTTTTGTCGGCTTAATCGACGCATTAAAAACTAACAACTTAGTGCCATTTAACCGAGACATCAAAAAACACAATTTTTGTGCAGCATTAGACACAAAACTCGACGCAAATTTACTGTCAGCGCCCAAAGACGGAGTACCCGGATATTTTGATACAGTAACTAAACTCGCACCCGCCGCCTCCAGAGTAATTGGCTGGGTAGGAGACCCCGAAAACAATGTAAAATGTATTGCCATTCTCAACCAAGAAAATGTCGTTCGAGGTTTCGCCATGTCAGGATTTCCCCGCCCAGATTTAGTTAAATTATTTGGCCATTCCTACGAATTCGCAGCTTGGAGAGGATACATTCAAACATCACCAACAGATAAACTATTGACAGCCTATGCCTCCTTTAAAAACCGCAAAGATTGGGTAGCCTTGCGAAACTCCCAAGTTATCAACAAAAACTAAAAAACCTCTCTTTCTCCTCCTCTGCGCCCTCTGCGCCCTCTGCGGTTAATAAAAAAATCTCATTGACAACACAAATGAAATAGAATAGCCCTATGCCAAAACATCTCAGCTTCGTAATCCCAGTTCACAACGAAGAAGCCACCCTCAAATTACTGTTTGACAAAATCCAAATTGTCATGTTCCAAACAGCAATTGACAGTTACGAAGTCATTTTCATAGATGACGGTAGCCGCGATTATTCCTGGCAAGAAATCACCGATTTAGCCAACAAACATCCCAAACTAATTAAAGCGATTAAAATGCGCCGCAACTTTGGCAAATCCGCCGCGCTTTCAGCAGGATTTCGCAATGCAGCAGGGATAATTATCTTTACTCTCGATGCTGACCTTCAGGATGACCCCGCTGAAATTCCCAAATTCTTACATCATTTAGAATCGGGATTTGATTTAGTTTCCGGTTGGCGAAAACAGCGGAACGACCCGCTTTCTAAAACTTTGCCTTCCAAGCTGTTTAATGCCGTTGCGTGTTTGCTGACTGGGGTGCAAATGCACGATATGAATTGCGGTTTTAAAGCGTATCGTAGGGAAGTTTTGCAGTCGATTAAATTGTACGGAGAATTGCACCGCTACATTCCGGCTTTAGCAAACAATTTAGGGTTTAAAATTGGCGAAGTAGTCGTGGAACATCATCCGCGCAAGCACGGAAAATCAAATTACGGCTGGGAACGTTATGCGCGGGGATTTATTGATTTGTTGACGGTGTTAGCCACGACGCAATATTTGCACAAACCGGGTCATTTGTTTGGAGGTTTGGGATTGTGTTTTGGGTTGGTTGGAACTGTTTCGCTGAGTTATTTGATAGTTATTTGGTTTCTGAATTTGGCGGGGATGAATTTTGGGCCGATCGGGAATCGACCTTTGTTATTTTTTGGGATTTTGTGTACAATTCTGTCGGTGCAGTTGATTTCTTTGGGGATTTTGGCTGAGTTGATGGCGCGGAATGTGGATGCTGATTATGTGGATAAGCAAATTAGCGAAATTATTGATGATTCGGGTTTTGATATTTAACCGCAGATTTGATTCGGCGGTTGAAACCGCTTCTATACAAACAAAGTCTGCCTTCGCAGACTGAATAAATATCTCATGTTTTGAAGAAGAGTATTATCTAATTTTAAACAGTATCCATTTGCCTTCTCGATCTACTATTTCTCCGTCAATATTTGGATGCCAATCGCTGCGAGTGAGGATATAATCGGCATGATAGTTTTTGGCTACTTTGACTAAATCCGCACTGCTGCGGCGGATGAAAAAGTCATTTCCTCCCCAAATCATTTGCGGGTTTAAGGGAACTCCTAAAACAGCTTCCATGCGATTTTGCCATTCTTTGATGCCTTTTTCTGTCAGGGGAAAGTTCTTGAAATTAACTACTATAGCTCTCTGAGAGAAAAACTGGAAGCTGGTAACTGAAGGTGGAATTAATACCAGTGCATCTTGACTGCTAATTTGTGAAAATCGCACCGCTAATTTGTTTACGTCGTCGCTGGGAACGGCATTAATATTAACTTTTTTTTGAAATATGTCTAACATTGGTTTTGGTAAAATGCCTGCTACCCCAAAAACCAAGATCGCGGTAGTTGCTAAAGCTAAGGCATGGGTGAGAATTTGTTTGATTGGTTTAGAAATGGATGTTTTTTCTAAAATAAAAGGCAAGGCAATAATTGAGAAAAGGATAGGTATGCTAATTATACGATCGCCTATTATTTCTCCTGAATTAGTCAGCGGATATATCAAGCTGAAAGTTAATGTTCCTGCTGTGAAAATCCACGGCAAAATAGTGTAGCGTTTGGGAATTATATATTTTTTGCTTTGCCAAATTGATAAAAATACAAATAAGGCTAAAAATAAAATACCTCGGTCAGGTAAAGTGAGGATAATTAACAGCAGCAAACCAATAGCTAGCTGTTTTGCTTGGTAAAGTCGATCGACTAGCAAGCTGATGGCAATAAATATGATTATTTGAGCAAAAGGTACGGTTCTAGCTAACTGGAGTTTGGCAATTAAAGCCACTGGGTAAACTTCTACAAATACATAATTAAGCAGCAGCCCAAAAATTGAGGTACTAATAATTACAGAAAAGTTAACTTTGTCTTCTTGGCGCAGTGAATCGGCAGTTTTGATGCACAATAAGCCACCAATGATCAAACATATAAAGTTGAACCAACTCCAAATATTCCAATTTGACGGGAGGATGTGGTGAGGATTCCGTACTTTTGCGTGAATGTATACAAACTCAGCATTCTCAATAGTTTGAGTGCCGGTAGTACCTGTTAGTAACATTGGCAAATAAACGATACTTGCCATTGCTGCTAAAAGTGCGATCGCCAAAATCAATGTTTTAAACTTCCGCTGTTTTACCGATTCAATAAATAAAACGGGAACCATCATCAATCCCGGCAACAAGCCAACTAAAAATTGCAGCAAACAACCCAGCCCAAAAAAGAAATATCCTGTCAGCCATTTTTGGCGCAAACTAAAGTAAATTCCCCAGATTGCGAAGGCCATCGCGAAGGTACTGGGTACTGATTTTGTGGAAAATATCAGCGTGTTACCAACATCTGTAAATGAAGCGGCTATACATAAAAAAGCCATCGCTGCTGCTGGCAGTTTGGAATTAGTATAGATATTGATAATTGCGTAGCAAGCTAGGATAAAGGAACCGAAGGCTAGGAATTGATAAATAAAATGCACCAACGGAATACTTAACCCTAAGTTGGCTAAGAAATAAATGATATAATAATAGTAGGATCTCGGATTAAATTTAACCATTTCCTGAACATGATAGTCATTTTTGTAGAGTTCAGGATTTAGCAGCGATTGGATTTGTGGCAATTCTGGAAAGTTGCCTCCAATGGGGAAAATATAGCCAGTTGCCATCAGGGAACCGATGATGACAAAAGTATAGAGAGATAGATTAAAATACCAGTTTGATTTTTGATGGTTCTGCATTGAGGGTTCAATTTACCTATTGACAGCTAAATTATTAATCTCCAGTTGGCATTGGTTTGTTAAATCCTGTTTGCTGCTACTCAATACCTCAAGCAGCAGATAAAGGGGATTTTTGCCCTCAACTAATAGATTTAAGCCGATCGCACTTTTTTGACTATCAGCCATCTCTGCTGAGTCTACTAATTTACCTTGCTTGTCCCACAACGTCAAGCGCAGGGCAATTCCCGGACATTGTTTGTTAGGTAAATTGAGTTTGCCGGTAACTTTTACTTTGTCTGAGATGGAACCTAAATACAGAAAAGATGTATCGAGTTTCTTGCTGTTTTTAATTGGATGAGTTACAATATTATATAGGTTATCCGATTCTTGACTCACTGAATAATTGGCAGTTGTGTAGATTGATTGATGCAAACTAATCCAATCTAACTGCGTGCCTGGTCGATCGACTATTTGCCGCTGCATCGCCTCCAGAGTCCTAACTGCCGTTGCTGTATCAGTCGGTCGCATCCTCCGGTAAACGCTGAGTGTCACGCCGTTTTCTAGCTTAAACTGTTCCGGTAGCAATTGGAAATCGCGGGCAATTTCCCAGTTTTGAGTAAAGGCATCGTACACAACTTTAACAACATCTTGTTCGTGCGATCGCAAAACTTGTTCGTCCGTCGATAACACCTGCTGAAAAGGTACAGCAACCACCGCATATTGTGACTGCAACAACTCCGGTAGCGGGTAAGTATCGCGCGAGTCAATTTGCGGCCTCCCGATTGTATTTAACTTCCACCAACCCTCCGGCGGGTTTAATTTGCGGTTAGCTTGTCTGAGTATGTTAGCATTGAAATTGTTAGAAGCACCGGCAATATAAATCGGTTCTTCGTTGGGTGCTGATTTTCGCAGAAACTCTACTAATTTTACAACTTCGTCGTAGTCCGATCGCACTAACGGCGGAAAATTACCCACAAACAGTCTTGGCAAATCAATTTTGAGAGGAATTAACCCGACTGCGGCATTTACAACCAGGTACAAACCCGCCGCGCCCAGCATGAAATACCGGACTTTTCCCTTGAGTGTCAGCCAAGTTGTCCAGAAAAATGTAGATAGTCCTAAAAGTGCGATCGGTGTAATATGAATTGTATAGTGCAAGTAGCCGTAACGCAAGACTAACAGCCATTCAATCAGCGACAAAACCCCAAACAACGAAACAAAAATAGCCGCCGCCGGAACCAGGATTCTGGTGAGAATTCCCGCCGAAAAACCAATCAGTACCAGCAGCCAAGTTCCCAAACCGTAAAAATCCGCATAACGAGTTAAAATATCATTTACAGGCAAACTCCAAGCGACATACAAATTGCGGTAGTCAACCGTCAGAGCACTGCGAGTAAAATCTCCCGCTACCAACATTAAAATAGTCAAGCTAGTTGCAGCTATCAAACCCAATTTTACACCTGATTCAAACAAGTATCTGTAGGGAAACGACACTGCCACGTCCTTGTCTTTGGGAGATGACAATGCGGTTTTTTTACGGTATATTAGTATAATAAACTCGATGAAAGCCTGTAAAGCCGCTGCACCAAAAAATGCGATCGCACTATAAGCAAAATGGCGCCGCAACAGAATGGCCGCCGCCAGCAAAAACCCAATTAATGGGATTTTCCACCAAGATTTCAGCTTAACATCCTGCAAATAAACCAAAATTGCCAAGGCTACAAACACACAGCCGCCAGTATCCAGATATCCCCGCAGAGTCGGTATCCAACTCATAGGAATTAATAAACTCAGCAGCACCGTTGACCAAAACACCCGGCGGGGATAAACTGGAATTAGCTTGGCAGAAATTGCCCCCAACAACAGGCGAAACGGCAGCACATAAATCAGGGATACGCTGAGAATGTAACTCAGCCGAGACTTGCCAAATAAGAGAATAAACGGCACTAACGGCAGAGAAATTAACAGGTTTTTTTCCTTAGATAGCGATTCTATAACTCCGCGCCATGCTTTATCTGGCGAGTCTCGAAATAAATTTGCCGTGTTGACTGTAGCAGTATTGTATCCCGCGTAATCCCACCAATAAAAAGTATGTTCGCTAGATACATAGATTGATGTTACTGCAACTGTGACTAGAACAAGCACAAACAGGAAAAAGCCATCAATTAGAAATTTTCGAGGCAATTTAAAAGAAACAAAATCAAATAATCCCATCAGTCTAGCAACCCTAAATAACTCCTAAACTTCCTCTTTCTCTCTTGCTTCGCGCCCTTCGCGCCTTCGCGGTTCGTTAACTTACCTTAAAACAGTACCTTGCAAAAAATCCTCCAACTTTTCTGCATATTGCCGATTCGCGATCGCGCTTGGATGAATGTCATGAGGTAAATTATTATTGGCAGGTATTTTCAAATCAACCGAAATATCCGCCGTAGCAATTCCCTCCTGACTTAACTCCCCCAACATCTTAGCAGAACCCGCATTAATTCCCGCAACAACTAACTTAACACTGTTAGCCTCAGCCACACGGTGAAACTCTTGAATAATTGCCTTAGAAAGGTCACGGCTTCTATACAACCCCTCTTCAAATTGATTGTAATTAACCTCCCAAAAATGGCTGAATGCAGAAACCCGCATCAGCGGGAACTCGCGATATTCAAGTTTGGCCATGCTGTAGGTAAAATTATTTTCTTTATTCAGCCTCGCATCGGGCTGAAATAGAATACCGAGTTTATTCCAAGCAGCCATTTGCTTTCTTCTCGCCCTTAACAAAGTATTGCGGCGGTCATGAAATCCCGCATAAGCAATCACCGCAATTTTGGGTTTATTTCCTTGTTTGAGTGCTGCTTTGAATTGAATCAATGAGTGCAGCGTTCCGTAGCCGTTAACGCCAAAATTCACTATTTCATATTTGGGTAATTTCTCTTGCAACAACCAAGCATAAGTTTCGCTATCATTCAATGACCAACCGTAGGTAAAAGAACAGCCAAATATCGAAATTTCCGGCTTTTTTGACGATAAATTGTAAGTAGTGAGGGGATGTGTGATTCTTAAACTATTATTGAGATGAGTTGTATTAAATGAGTAATTGCCGTTAATTATCACCTTGAATTTTCCAGGCAAATGTTTGTAGCCGAGTTCCGAATCTTTAGTGAAAAAGTTACCTTTTGGTTCGACCGCAACATCAACATTTTCTATTTGCCAGGGTTTGTATCCCGCAACTCGCAAGACAATTTCAGCCGTAGTGGTAGATAAAAAAATTGGAAAAATTAGATATGTTATTAATCTGAAAATAGAGGTTTTAATAAATTTTTTTTTCATAATTTATCGTAGGGGCGGGTTTCACCAACCATATCGGCGTAAGACCAACAATATAATAAACCCGCCCCCGCCCAACGAATAATCGGAATCTACATTTTTTTGGATGATCTCGAACATCAGGTTAATCTAGATTATCGGTTGTGTGGGGGCGGGTTTATTTAAATTGTTTGTGAACATCAAATATTGTTTGTAAAACCCGCCCCTACAGGCAATTGTAGGGGCGGATTTCACCAACTATCTATGTCTAAAACAAACAATCTCGTAAACCCGCCCAACCGAGGGATTAATTCCTAATAACCAGGCTCCTCCTCGTACTCAGGAGTCTTAGTCTTCTCAGGGATATTCACCCGAGGAGCCTGGTAAGGCTTCGGTGCCTCATCGTCAGCCCAAGCATCCGCCTCCACATCATCCTCGTACTCGTACTGCACCACCGGCTGCTTCGGGCGAGAAATTTCCGCGCGAGTGTACTGCGGCTTCTCCTCGTACTCCTCCTCGTAATCGTCCTCCTCACCGCCCCAATTATCCTCTTCGTAATCGTCGTAATCGTCGCTTATTGGCTCAGGCTGCTGTACCTGCACCGCGCGCATCGGCTGGCGAACCGCAGGCCGATTCCACTCTAAATCCTCATCCCAAGGAACTTCCTCCACCGCAGGCGCAGCTACCCGGCTCCGCATTTCCGGTGCAGGTATCCGCACCCCCGGGCCCAATTGATTTCCCGTAGCCACGGGTTTCGGATAATAACCTGCCTCGTCCTCTTCTCGTTCCCAAGGTGCTTGGCCCAAACCAACGCGCTCCAGCAAACCCACACTAAGCTGCCTGAGCCTTTCCTCGGAACCTTCAAACACAATCAAGCGATTCGGGCCGCTGCTGACAATTTCTTCAATCCCCAACTCGTAAGTGCTGAGAACTTGGTCGGGGATTTGGGGGATTCCCAGGGAAGCGATAATTATAGAAACTAACTTACCGTCTTCGGGATCGAACCTAAAGCCCCGTACCCTACCTAAAAGTTCGCCAGTTTCGGTAATAACTTCGCTGTTAATCAAAATGCTGTAGACTTCAACATCAACATCATCTTCGATCGCGCTCTCATCTTCCACCAACAGCACGTCGCCGATTTCGCTGACATTGCTGAGGAACATAAACCTCGGCATTCCAGCGACCGCGAATATATTATCACGCAGACCGATCGCCACAACTTCCCGCCGATCGATGTCCACCCACAATTGACTAACCACCCCCAAGCGTTTACCTCTGTCGCGGGTGATGACTTGAGTGCCGAGAATATCGGAGCGTTGGCAAATTTGTTCTGATGTCATTCTAAGTTTAGTCCTGATTTATCATAAAAATGGGCCTAAAACCCCCGTGCTTCTAGCACGGCTTTGCTGTATGCTTGTAGTAGTGGAAAGGTAATCAACCACTCTAAAAACCTAGCTGTCAAAAGACAAAGCGCTGAACCTTGAAAATTGAATCTAAGCGGTTCTACTGCATTTTTCTAGACTCCACCTCGCAGTAGGTAAAAGATTCAGAGGAGCTAGACAAACAGCATTTGAAGCGAATTTGCTTCAAACTGAAACAGGACTTGCCTAAAAGCAAATAGGGTAGGGCATACCCGAATTAACTCTTGGGGAGAGTCCCACCTCTGGGCTAGAGACTTCAAGGAATCTAGTTTAAGTGGTCTCGGTGAGCCAAGAATCCTCGTAC
The DNA here is from genome assembly GCF_036705405.1 of Microcoleus sp. B13-B6. Classification (NCBI taxonomy): domain Bacteria; kingdom Bacillati; phylum Cyanobacteriota; class Cyanophyceae; order Oscillatoriales; family Microcoleaceae; genus Microcoleus; species Microcoleus sp. B13-B6. The sequence goes on along the minus strand of NZ_JAUBUJ010000029.1, from coordinate 24,773 downwards.
CTTCAGGTCGAGGAGTGTCAATAAGTACATATATCACTCAACACGATCGTCAACCGACACTCCGGGACTACAACTTCAGTCAGTCGATTTTAGATTTTAGATTTTAGATTTTAGATTTACTCCACAGAGGAATGTGGGAGCTGGAACTAGGGTCTAAAATTTTGATCTATCCACGACTGTTGTCGGCGGCTTGTACCCGTTTTTGGGTAGGGTCATCAACAGAGACTCCGGGACTACAACTTCAGTCCTATGACTTGAGTATAAGCTCCCCGTGCTTGAGTAACACCAATTGTACGCTCAGCCGATTGAATCATAGGTCGCCGCAAACTCACAACAATAAACTGGGCTTGTTCAGACTGTCGTTTTATCATTCTAGCTAATCGCTCCACATTTGCCCCATCCAGAAACATATCCACTTCATCAAAAGCGTAGAACGTAGACGGGCGGTAGCGTTGCAGCGCAAAAATAAAACTCAGCGCCGTCAACGACTTTTCGCCTCCAGACATGGAAGCCAGTCGCTGTACGGGTTTGCCCTTCGGGTGAGCGACCAAATTCAAGCCACTGCTGAAGGGGTCTTCCTGGTCATCTAGCTGGAGATAGCCATCGCCTTCGGAAAGTTCCGCAAAGATAGTCTGGAAGTTCTCGTTAACCGCGTCGAAAGCTTCTTTAAAAGCGCGTCGCCTGAGTGTGGTAAAGTTTTCGATTCTCAACAGCAGTTCAGTGCGTTCTCCTTCCAATGTCGTCAATTTTTGACTTAATTCTTGAAGGCGTTCTTGAGTGCGGTTGTACTCTTCCAAGGCTAGCATATTGACTGGTTCTAAAGCTTGAATGCGTTTGGCGATCGCCTTTACTTCCTGCTGCAATTCGGTCAAATTGGCTTTCTCGACATTTTCAGGAATCGACGGCACGGGGTCGGGCATTTCCGCCCGCTGCGTTTCCAAGAGAGTGCGGATTGCGGCCAATTGTTCCCGGCGTTCTTGCTGGGTTTCGTGGAGTTTTTGCAACTGCCATTGTAACTGTTGTTTGGCTAAATGCTGTTCTCGCAATTGAGATTCCGCCCGATCGCGCTCTCCCTTTTCCACGCCCAATTTTTCCTCAATTTCCCCCAAAGCCGCCTTAGCTGCGGCAATTTGTCCATCGAGTTCTAACTGCTGCGAAACAATGCGATCGAGTGCATCCGCCCCCGCGTTTTGCTGCAATTGCCATTCCTGCAATTTCTCGCTGCCTTCCTTAATTTTCTCTTCCAAACGCCCGAATTGATTTTCCAAGTCTACAAGGCGCTGCTGGACGTTTCTCAGAGCCAATTCTCGCTCTTGGAGTTGCGCTTCCAGAGCGCGCAAACTCGATTGCATTTGCTGCCATTCGCTGTGACTGTTCGACTCTTCCAACTGCGCCAAAGTTTGCCGGTACTGCTGCAATTGAGTTTCCTGTGCGGGCAATTCTCGTTCCAGCAACTGCAATCTCGATCGCGAATCAGTTAATTCCTGTGTGTTTTTCGCAATTTGCGATCGCACTTGTTCCTGTTGCCCTTGCAAATTCTTAATTTCTGACTCCAACTGTTCCAATCGCAACTGATTTTCGCGCAAATTCTGTTTCGCTTCCATCAATTCTTGGCTGCGAGTTTTCACTGCAATAGACGCGCGATCGATCGCAATTTTGCACCGTTCCAAAATCCGCTCAATTTCCTCCAACCTTTCTTGCAAAGACGCGATCGTCCGCGCTTCACTAGCAGCCTCACTAGCCTCAACCGTGCCAAAATGCAAAGTAGATCTATTAGTAGAACTTCCCCCAGTCATCGCCCCGCTAGTTTCCAAAATTTCCCCGTCCAAAGTGACAATCCGGTACTGTCCCAAATAGCGGCGAGCATCGCTGAGGTTGCTAAACACAACCGTACTGCCAAAAACGTAAGCAAAAATTTCCTGATACCGGGAATCGCAGTCAATCAAATTAACAGCCGCATCCACAAACCCAGCCGCGCGCCGCAAATTTTCATTCACCGAATACCTGCCGCCCCTAATCTTATTCAAAGGCAAAAACGTCATCCTTCCCGCCCGTTTTTGTTTCAACAATTCGATCGCAGCAGCAGCCACGCTGTCATCTTCCACCACCATATTTCCCATGCGCCCGCCCGCCGCAATTTCCAGCGCCAACTGATAGCGCGGTTCTACCCTACCCAGTTGAGCCACCAAGCCACAAACTCCGCCAATCCCGCTTTGCGCGACAATTTTTGCAGTAAACGTTCCCGTCGCTTCTTGCATTGCTTGAAACTGCACCTCTAGTTTGTCTAATTTGCGCTGTCTTTCCCGCTGTTCTTCCAACAAACGAGTTTGAGTTTCCTGTTGCAGTTGCAATTCTTGTTCGGCTTCGACTAAAATCTGATTTAGCGATTCTACTTGCAAAGATGCCACGCCTTTGGTTTCCACAAGGCGAGATTGTTGCTCTTTTTTCGCTGCAATTTCCTGTTCCAATACTTGCAGCGATTGGTTTTGTTCTTGAATTTGACTTTGCAGGCGATCGGCTCTTTCTCCGATAGTAGCTTGTTCTGTACGCTGCGGTTCCAAAGTTTGTTGAATTGTTTCGATTTGGCGGTGCAGTTCCGTTTGCTGCTGTACCCAAGCTTCGGCCGTCGAGGCGATCGCATTTGCAACTTCCCGACTTTCATCTAAACTTTGCTGGGCTGCGTCCCGCTGTTCCTGCAAACTTCCTGTTTGAGACTTAACATAAGATATTTCTATCTCAATTTGCTCCAAACTTTGCCGGAATTGGCGAACTTCTTCCTCGGTTTGTGCTATGTTAGCAGCTATTTGCCCAGCAGTTTTTTCCAAATCCTGTTTGCGGTTTTGCAGTTGCCGCCGTTCCGCTTCCTGAGTCGCAATCGTCGCTTGCAAAGCCAACAATTCCGACTCTCCCAAAGCTTTAACGCGGGCATTCAGCGCGTCGAGTTCCGCCGTTGCTTCTTGAATTTGGGTACTAATTGCTTGCAGTTGTTCGGTGAGAGATGCAGAAGTGCGATCGCCCGTTTCGATTTGTTCTCGCAGCTTCCATTCTTGCTGCTGCAATTGGCGGAATTTCAGCACAATTTCCCATTGCGACTTTTCTTGAAATTCCGCCCGCAATTTTTGATATTTTTCCGCTTTTGTGCGATCGGAAGCCAGTCTATCGCGCTGAGAAATCAGCTCTTTTTCCACAATACTGCTGCGTTCTTCCACCTCCTTAACTTCATCCAACTTCTGCCTAGCTAAAGAGATTTTGCGATCGAACTGAGCCACCCCAGCCAATTCGTCAATGATTTCTCTTCGTTCCTTAGAATTCATCGAAATAATGCTGGTAACGTCTCCTTGCAGGACGACGTTATAGCCTTCGGGATAAATTCGCAAGCGGTTGAGTTGTTCGTGAAGTTGAGTCAGCGTGCAAGGTTGACCGTTAATGTAATAAGTTGAAGTGTAAGTACCTTGGCGAGTTACCCGAAGTTTGCGCGTCACACTCCACTCATCCGGTTTGGGATTTTGGATTTTGGATTTTTTATTAGTAGCGAGTAGTTGTCCGTTGTTGTCTTGAGTTGCTGCGATTTCAATCTCTTCTACGTCTTCAACAGATAACTCATCCGATTTTGGATTTTGGATTTTTGATTTTCGATTGACAGGAGATGATTGGCCGTTGTTGTCTAGAGTTTCGGCAGTTTCTATCCCTTCGGCTTCTGCAACTAGAGGCGATTCTTGATTGACAGGAGATGATTGGCCGTTGTTGTCTAGAGTTTCGGCAGTTTCTATCCCTTCAACTTCCTCTGCTTCAACAGATAACTCATCTGCTGCATTTTCATCCTCATCTTCATCCTGCGCGAACCATTCCTCCCCCACATCTTCCAGGGCAAAAGTCGCAGTCACGCTAGCTTCGATCGTACCGCGTTTGTTTTGGGCGCTGTTCACCAAATCCGGCAAACGTTCAGCCCGCATTCCCTTAGAACTCGAAAGTCCGAGACAAAACAGCAAAGCGTCGAGGATGTTGGACTTCCCAGAACCGTTGGGCCCGGAAACCACAGTAAAACCGGGCAGCACGGGAATGGCCGTCGTGCCGCCAAAAGATTTAAAGTTAGTCAGTTCGATCCGCTTAATGTGAACCATATGCTAGGAGTAGCTTTGGCTCTAGGTTGTTGTCACAGGGTAGCACAGGCAATGGGGCGATCGACAATGTGTTAACTTTCTAGCATTGTTGATCGAACCGATATCTTACACCTTCGTCAACAACCCAGCCGGCTTTTACTTCAAAAGATCGTTGACAAAAGTACAACATCTGCGATCCGAGCGACCGCTACAGATGAACGTAAATTTTGATACAAATAATTTCATGAGACTCGATCGACATTATTTATGCGATTAAACCTGAAAGCCTTGTCCCGATTGAATCCCAGCAAATATAATTCCCGGAATTCCTAATGTTACCCCTAGACATATAAAAACTTTCCGGTAAAATCGAACCAAAATTAATAATGTATAAAGTAACGAAGCGAATTATGGAGGGCAAACCCATTACACCAGCTCAGAACTCATCTAACCTGTCAGCTTCACCTGAAAGCGACCAACAAGTATTGCAAATTTGGGGTCGCCAGCCCCTTAAAGGACATATCAAAATCAGCGGCGCCAAAAACTCGGCCTTAGTCGTCATGGCAGGAGCCCTGCTATGCCCAGAGGATTGCCGTCTCCGCAACGTTCCCGGTCTAGTCGATGTCGCCCGCATGGGGCAAATTCTCTCGGCTGTAGGAGTCAAATTACAGCAGCACGGCGACGTTTTAGACATCAACGCCAGCAGCCTCATAGACGCTCAAGCCCCCTACGAATTAGTCAGCCAACTGCGGGCGAGCTTCTTCATCATCGGGCCACTGCTAGCACGTTTGGGATTTGCCAAAGTGCCCTTGCCCGGTGGGTGTGCCATCGGTGCGCGACCCGTTGAACTCCACGTTCGCGGTCTGCAAGCCCTGGGTGCCGAAGTCCACATCGACCACGGCACGGTTCACGCTTACGTCAAAGGGCCGAACCGCCGCCTGAAAGGAGCCAAAATTTATTTGGACTACCCCAGCGTCGGCGCAACTGAAACTTTGATGATGGCGGCGACTCTGGCTGAAGGAGAAACCGTGATTGAAAATGCGGCTCAAGAGCCGGAAGTCGCAGATTTGGCGAATTTCTGCCGCGCAATGGGAGCAAAAATTCAAGGCGCTGGCACGAATACGATCGTCATTTCGGGAGTTCCCAAGCTGCACGCGGTAGACTATTCAATTATTCCCGATCGCATTGAAGCCGGAACATTTTTAGTAGCCGGAGCCATCACTCACTCGGAAATCAGTTTGTCGCCGGTAATTCCCGACCACCTGACCGCAGTCATTGCCAAATTGCAGACAATTGGGGCGAAAATTATTGCAGAAGCCCCTGACATTTTGCGGATAGTTCCCGGCCAAACTCACTCGGCCACAGACATCGAAACTCTGCCTTATCCCGGTTTCCCCACAGATATGCAAGCTCAGTTTATGGCTTTGCTGACGCTGAGCGAAGGCGACAGCTTGATCAAAGAAACCGTGTTTGAAAATCGCTTGCGCCACGTAGCAGAGCTCAACCGCATGGGCGCGGACATTCGCCTTAAAGGCAATGTAGCGATTGTGCGCGGAGTGTCGCGGCTGTCGGGTGCGCCGGTAGTAGCAACAGATTTGCGGGCTTCGGCGGCGTTAGTGTTAGCGGGACTTGCCGCCGATGGTGTCACCACCATCAGCAGCTTGCAGCACTTAGACCGCGGCTACGAGCAGTTAGAGGTGAAACTGCAAAAATTGGGAGCTAAGTTGCGGCGCGTCAAAGAGGGTACAGACCCGGCGACTGCTGAGGCTCCTGTCAATCCAGTGCGATCGGGTTTAAACTGTTAATTAGTCAGTTGACCGTTGACTGTTGACTGTTGACGGTTAACTGTTGACGGTTAACTGTTGACGGTTAACTGTTGACTAAGGAATAATCACTACAATGTCGAACATACCGCTCATCGGTTTAAAAGCAGACCAGTTTCGCCACCCGCTAGACTTGGAAGCCACCAGCACTCTCAAACAACTGCCCGGTCTGGATTTGATCGTGCGGCAGTTGCTGGGACAACTGGGCGAACAGTTTTTCATGCTGGAAAATCTGGCTTCCAGCGTCCAAGTCGGCGAAAATCAATTGCCCCACCTGCATCAATTGCTGTTGGATGCCTGCAAAACTCTGGATTTGGAAGCGCCGCAGCTTTATGTCCGCCAGCATCCGATGCCAAATGCTTACACCTTTGCGATGCGGGGAAAGCAGCCTTTTGTGGTGATGCACACTTCTCTGATTGATTTGCTCACAGACGAGGAAGTTAAGGCAGTAATTGCTCACGAGTTGGGGCATTTGAAGTGCGAGCACGGAGTTTACCTGACTCTGGCTAATTTAATTGTGTTGGCGGCCGGTCAAATTTCGCCTGTGGGAGCCGTGCTGGCGCAGGGTTTGCAGGCGCAAATGTTGGAATGGTTGCGGTGTGCGGAATTTACGTGCGATCGCGCCGCCTTGCTCGCCACCCAAGACCCAAAAGTGGTAGCATCGGTGCTGATGAAACTGGCCGGAGGTTCGCCGACTTTAGCTTCCAAACTGAATGTCGATGCGTTTTTGGCGCAGGCGCGGGCCTACGACGACCTCAGCAGCACTCAACTGGGAGAAATGCTCAAACAAGCTCAGACGGCTCAGTTGTCCCATCCTGTACCAGTATTGCGCGCCAGAGAGATCGATCGTTGGGCAAGTTCAAAAGATTATGAATCTTTGCTTGCAGGAAATCGATCGGTGTGTTATGATGGTGAAACCCAAAAGGGCGGGTGGCGAAATTGGTAGACGCATCAGACTCAAAATCTGACACCGAAAGGTATGAGAGTTCGATTCTCTCCCCGCCCACTGCTAAAAAAGCTTAATAAATCTAGGGTTCCAGATGATAAGTCTGGAACCCTAATTTATACTGGGCATCGGGAATCGGGAATCGGGCATCGGGAATCGGGCATCGGGCATCGGGAATCGGGAATCGGGAATCGGGAATCGGGCATCGGGAATCGGGAATCGGGCATCGGGAATCGGGCATTGGTAACTAATGACAACAGTCAACAGTCAACCGTTAACAGTCAACAGTCAACAGTCAACAGTCAACAGTCAACAGTCAACAGTCAACAGATTTTATGGGTGAAATCGCCGCTTTAGGCGCTGCATTTGTCTGGGCTCTAGCTTCCACCATCTGGCAGCGAGTGGGACAGCAACTCCCCGCAGTCGTGCTAAACTTGCTCAAAGGCGCGATCGCCCTTTTCATGCTCCTTGCCACTGTACTAATATTAGGCAAACCCTTACCCGCAATCAACCCTAATATTTTAGCAATGCTGCTCATCAGCGGCGGGCTAGGAATTGGCATCGGAGACACCGCTTTCTTTATCGTATTAAAATATTTAGGCGCGAGGCGAACGCTGCTTTTAGAAACCCTATCTCCCCCTTTAACAGCTTTATTCGGCTTAATCTTTTTGCAAGAAAAGTTATCGGCCATTGCTTGTACTGGCATTCTTTTAACTATCTGCGGCGTAGCGTGGGTAATTGCAGAACGAACAGCCGAAACAACCTTATCATCAAAACATATTTGGCAGGGATTAGGTATTAGTTTATTAGGACAAACAAGCCACGCCGCTGGAGCAATTTTATCCCGCGCCGCCTTCACTCAAATAGATATTGATCCCCTGTGGACAGCCGCCTTGCGTTTGAGCGGTGGTATGGCAGTTATGTTGTGCTTTTTGAAGCCAACAAACCTTGACAGTTTCAAACAATTAAAATCCTCCAAAATATTAGCTGCAATAATTCTGGCAGCTTTTTTAGGAACCTATCTCGGAATTTTCCTGCAACAGACTTCACTGAAATATGCACCCGCAGCAATCGCTCAAACACTCAGTTCTACCAGTCCCCTATTTATCCTGCCTTTAGCCGTGCTGGCGGGCGAAAAAGTGAGCATTCGGGCTGTTTTGGGGGTAGTTGGTGCGATCGGCGGAATCGCCTTATTATTGGGTTTGAAGTGATTAGATTTGATCTCAATTCCGGTGCCACCGGAATGATTGTTGACTGTTGACTGTTGACGGGCGGGTCGAAAAACTGAATGGTTGAGTGTTAACTGTTGACACTAATAGGCACGGCGCCGTCTCGAAAGCAATGGGTAATATTAATTCCGATGCTACCGGATTTGATATCACAACTCCGACAAGTGGAAACAAAACTCTACGGAGAGATTGAGAAGCAAATTGCAAACGCTCACCAGAAGGAAGAGGAAGGGATTTATGCTTCTAATACTTGGGTAAAACAATTGGCAGAAATCCGTAAGGATTTTGGTCTGATTATCCGCTAAATCACGAAGGCCACAGCTAATCCGAATACTTGAATCTGAGAAAGCGCGATCGCCCTTACATCCCAACTTGTCACAAAGCACGCGCGGCGCAGCTATCCCGTAGGGAATCGCCCTTATAAGCTGTTGTGCATTTAACTTATATCTTTAGGGCGGGCAGGATGCCCACCCCACAAAAGTTTAATTGTATTCGGTCGTGCAATTTAAATGCCTCGGAGCTTATTCTTTAGAGAAGAAACGGCCCGAATAATATTTCTTCATCGATTCGTGAGAAATAATCCCCTCACAAGATTCGTCTCTCGGCAAATCTCCTCTCGCTTCCTGCCAAGGCATTTCACTGCAAATCATTCGTTCCAAAGTTGCATCATCATACTCAAAATAAGCATCAGCAACTTCCTCGATAAATTCCCCGATTTTTTGGGGAAGTTTCGGTTGTTCGATTTTCTCTGTAATTGGTTCCCCACTAAATTGTCGTTGATACTTTTCTAATAAATCAGGAATAACCGGCCCGTGAATCCCTGCTTGAAAATCTGCATCAAATAGTGGCTTGCCGTAAACTCCTAAATACCAAGCTTGAGCGTAATACATAAGTTTTTGTAGCTTGTAGGCGTTGATTGCTACATTAGTTTGGGCGGCTAACCAAATAAAAGCATTGGCAATATCTTGCTCACTCACTTTTACTGAATTACCTGGAACCGCAACAACTTTGAGTTGACCTTCGCCTATCTGTTCCAATAGTTCAGAAACTGACAAGTTAAATTCGGCGGCAATTTGCTCAACTCTTTGCCAAACTGGAGAACTCACAGTTATTTGATATTCATTTTTTGTTGAGATAGCTTGAGTCATAGGCCTCCTTAGAGCTGACTTAAATAATTCTAGCAAACAGTGCCGAATAATGACCTCATGCAGTCTTTTCTAAACCTTATAACTCAAGTGCAACTCACCCACAATCGGTAATTCAAATACATTACTCTCTCGCAACCGCTTTGAGAAAAACATAACTTCCAGATTTTCAATTTCCTCCGTGTCAGGATTGAGACGAGCCACAATTCCATATTCTAGTTCTTGCGATTCTTGCTCTGCATAAGGCGAACATTTATTGACGTACAAAATATCCCCAATAGCATCGTATTTAAAAGTTAGTTTTTCTGCCATATTATCTCTCCTTGGGTAACATTTTTTGTTAAGTAAGCTGTCACGATCCAATAGCGCTCTCTCGGAACTGTATCATTCACAACAGCTACTACAACATACCTACCCTTGCGACCCTTACCATACTGCTGTGAAAATAGAAAAGTATTGCCGAAACGTAAATCACATCGAACCTCATCTGGGTCAGCTAGAGTTTTAGCAATTCTTTCCTGATAAGATGGTAGCAAATCGGGATGTGTATCAACAATATGTAGTTCTCGCTCTTCAGTGAGTTCAACCTCGCTATCGAGATATGGACAGAAAAATTGTGTTGTCACATTCCTCCATTCTTGCCAGTCCTAGTTACCTAACTTTTAGATTACCATAATTACCTGATAAGTTTAGCGATCGCCCATCCCAACCCAACTTGTCAAAAAGCACGCGCGGCGCAGCTATCCCGTAGGGAATCGCCCCTGCTTGACCGATCGCCTCAACTCTGGTTAATATACAAGAGTAAGCTTTGGAGAGAGTGCTTGAAACTGCCCAATTATGAAAGAGCAGTCGTTCCTGAAAAGAAAATTACCGAATATCTGCTCTCACTCACCCACCGCGACGGGAAAAGCAAAGCAAAATTTTTTTTACGGTTTGGTTTTTCAGTTGATGCTTGGGAAATCATGGCAACTGCCTTGCTGCGTCATGCCGCAGACCATGAATTAGCTAAAATTGAAGAATCTCCTTTTGGCAGTCGGTACGTTATTGAAGGAGAAATGCTAGCAGCAGATGGCAGAAAACCCTTTGTGCGTTCTGTTTGGTTTATTGAAACCGGAGGCGACACTCCCAGGCTAGTAAGTGCCTATCCACCAGATTAAAAAATAAAATGATTCAAGAACTTGACAGCATTGTTTTAACAATTGATATCCCCGAAAAAAAATTAAGCCAAGGCGATATTGGCACAGTTGTTTTAGTACATCAAGGTGGGGTAGGATATGAAGTAGAATTTGTTACCTTGACGGGGAAAACATTAGCTATTATTTCACTCTTTAGCTCCCAAGTCCGTCTCATAGGTGATAGAGAAATTGCTCACGCCCGGATGCTAGCTTGAGCGTTATCTAAATGGAAGCAAAAACATTATGAACACTCACAGATTCACAGGCATCATTTACAAAGAAGAAGATAGATACATTGCCGAATGTCCAGAAATCGGCACAGTTGACCAAGGCGAAACCATAGAATAAGCGATCGCCAATCTTAAACAAGCTACAAAACTCTATCTCGAAGAATGTCCATTATTAGAGCCCCGACTTATTAAAGAAGCCGGAGCTCTAGCTACTATTACAAATTGCAACTCATATCCCCAGATAATTGACTGAAACGCGCATTTTCCCGATAGTCTACCGGACAGTCAATCACGCAAGGGACATCTTGAGCAAGGGCTTCTTTCAGAATCGGAATAAAATCCGTTGCAGATTCCACTCGATAGCCTTTTAAACCCATACTTTCGGCAAATTTCACAAAGTCGGGATTGCCAAATTTGACGAAATCGGAATGACCAAAATAATCTTGCTGCTTCCATTCAATTAACCCGTAACCGCCGTCATTAAATATCAGCGTCACAAAATTAGTACCGACTCGCAAAGCAGTTTCTAACTCTTGGCAATTCATCATAAAACCGCCGTCGCCGGTGGCTGCTATTACTTTGCGATCGGGATAAACGAGTTTTGCAGCTACCGCACCCGGAATCGCAATTCCCATCGCCGCAAAGCCGTTGGAAATCAAACAGGTATTCGGGCGATCGCAATGATAGTGCCGCGCGATCCACATTTTGTGAGCTCCCACATCAGATATAAGAATATCTTCCGGGCCCAGGATTTGCCGCAAATCGTAAATGAGTTTTTGTGGCTTGATCGGGAAACCGTCGTCGGCTGCATATTGTTCGTACCCAGCCCGAATATCCGCCCGCAATTGCTTAGCAAAAGGGTCTACTTTCTCCATGCGATCGGCACGCTGCAAAATTTCATTGAGAGAATCAGAAATATCCCCCACAACTTCTATAAGAGGAATATAACTGCTGTCAATTTCTGCTGGCAGAGCTCCAATATGAATAATCGGAATTTTTCCTTCAGGATTCCACTTCTTCGGGGAATATTCAATCAAATCGTAGCCAACAGCAATCACTAAATCCGTTTCTTCAAAAGCACAGCTAATGTAATCGCGTTTTTGCAAGCCCGTCGTCCAAAGCGCCAAAGGATGAGTGTAAGGAATTACGCCTTTGCCCATGAAAGTATTAGCTACGGGAATATTCAATCGAGTAGCAAATTGTGTCAAAGCATCGCTGGCGTTAGCGCGGATCGCGCCGTTTCCTACTAAAAGCAGAGGACTTTTTGCCTTGGAAATTGCCACTGCGGCTTTATTCAAGCTTTGGTAAGCGCCAAAAGTTTTTTCGCGGTTGTCTTTGGTGAGCGGCTGTCCTTCAGCAGGCATGGCTGCGATGTTTTCAGGTAAGTCAATGTGAACTGCTCCCGGCTTTTCACTTTGAGCTACTTTAAAGGCTTTGCGGACAATTTCTGCCGTCGTGCTGGGGCGAACAATTTGAGCATTCCACTTAGTAACTGGCGCAAACATGGCCACCAAATCTAAATATTGGTGCGATTCTATGTGCATTCTGTCTGTGCCGACTTGTCCGGTAATTGCTATTAAAGGAGCGCCGTCTAAGTTGGCGTCAGCAACTCCTGTCATTAAGTTAGTTGCGCCCGGGCCCAAGGTAGACAAGCAAACGCCGGCTTTGCCTGTGAGACGACCGTAAACGTCTGCCATGAAAGCGGCGCCTTGTTCGTGGCGAGTAGTAATAAATTTAATTGAAGAGTTTCTCAGGGCTTCTAGAACTTCTAAATTTTCTTCTCCAGGAAGTCCGAAGACGTATTCGACGCCTTCATTTTCTAAACATTTTACCAATAGTTGAGCTGTGTTCATTTCCGTTTTTCTCCTCGGTTAATGGGGGTTTTGGGTCTTTCTTTTTCAACCGATCGCCAAAATACTAGATGGGAATTTTTAACCGCAGGTAAACGCAGATAAACGCAGACTTATGTAGATTTGTGCGATCGGTTGATAGAGTGGGAGCTTATTTCACCCACACTGTTTTTATGTTAACAAATTCGTGCATTCCTTGGATGCTCAATTCGCGTCCGTAACCGGAGCGTTTGATGCCGCCAAAGGGCAATCTGGGGTCTGATTTTACTAAGCCGTTGATGAATACGGCGCCTGCTTCTAGTTCGGAAATAAACCGATCGCTCTCTTCTCTTACTGTAGTCCAAGCTGACGCACCCAAGCCAAAAGATGTGCTGTTTGCCAGTTCGATCGCCTCATCGATGCCTGCAACCCGGAATACTAAAGCTACAGGCCCGAAAAATTCTTCTTGACGCGCAGCAGCCTCCGGGGGAATCTCTGCCAGAATAGTTGGCAAGTAGAAATTGCCGCCATTCTCTGACAATGCGCGGCCGCCTGTCAGAAGTTTTGCTCCCGATTGGATGCAAGTTTGCACTTGCTTGTCCAAGTCTTTGAGGATTGCCGGAGTAGCTAAAGGGCCGATATCGGTTTCTGGCAACATCGGATCGCCTACTTTTAATTGCTCGATTTTTTCGACAAATCCTGTGATGAATTCGTCTGCGATATCTTCGGCTAAAATAAAGCGTTTGGCGGCGATGCAAGATTGACCGTTATTGAGCATCCGGGATGTCACAGCAGTTGATAAAGCTGCTGCTAAATCGGCACTGGGCATCACAATAAATGGGTCGCTTCCTCCTAATTCCAGTACAACTTTTTTCAAGTTTTTGCCCGCATTTGCTGCCAAACTTTCACCCGCTGGTTCGCTACCGGTGAGAGTTGCTGCTTTTATACGATCGTCCGCAACGATATCAGCTACTTTGTCGGCGCCCACTAACAAAGTTTGAAAAACGCCTTCGGGAAAGCCCGCTTCCGTGAAAATTTCCTCTATTTTCAAAGCGCACTGCGGCACGTTGGAAGCGTGTTTGAGCAAGCCGACATTGCCCGCCATCAGCGCCGGCGCCGCAAACCGAAAAACTTGCCAAAATGGGAAATTCCACGGCATGACGGCTAAAATAGCCCCTAGCGGTTGGTAGCGGACAAAGCTGCTGCTAGCGTCAGTGGTTGCCGGTACGTCTGCCATAAATTGAGCGGCATTTTTGGCGTAATAGCGACAAACTAAGGCGCATTTTTCCACTTCGCCGATCGCAGATTTGAGCGTTTTGCCCATTTCCAGGGTCATCATTTCAGCGTAAATTTCGCGATCGCGCTCCAAGATGTCTGCAGCTTTCTGCATCCACAGAGCTCTCTGCTCAAACGGCAGGTGGCGGTATTTGTTAAAAGCTTGCTGTGCTAATTCCAGCTTAGCTTCGATTGCCTCATCCGCGATCGCCTCGAAAGTTTTCAGCGTTTCTCCCGTTGCCGGGTTGATAGTAGCAATAGCCATTGTTTCATCTCCTGTGTGAAAAACACAAAACTCCCTGCTAGTTTTCCGCCTAGGCAGGGAGTTGTATCAATGTATTACAAAATAGGAATTTACCAGCCACGTTTTCTTTCAGGTCTTGCCAATTTGCAAGTGCCGCGATTTGTTTAAATTTCTCTACTTTTAATTATAGTTCAGAGTCTCGATCGCAAATCTTAAGAAAATTTGTCTTTCTGAAATCATGCACAAATCTCGCTTAACAGGCTGGACGGCCTGTTCCATAAAAGTTAAATGTTCTTGTGGGGCGTCCCGCCCGCCTCTGACAGCTTGATTCACAATTAATGGTGCAAGATGGATGAAATATCTTGTCGGCTGTCCCGCCCGCCTTGCATTCTCAAGAACAGTATAGCCGTAGGGTGCGTCGCCCTCAAAAATCCTCAAAAAAAGCGAAAATCTCGCAGCGACGCACCTTACAAGAATTAGGCATAAGGTGCGTCGCCCTCAAAAATCCTCAAAAAGAGCGAAAATCTCGCAGCGACGCACCCTACGATAATTAGCGATTCCCCTCCCTCAAACAGACTGTTCCTGAACGTAATCCTGCACGTAAGACTGATAGTAATACCTGCTGCCTTTATCGTTATTCGCCACCATTCCCAACAGCGGAATTCCCGCCATTTTTAAATCTTCAAAAGCCAACACCAGCGCCTCACGCTGAGTTTGATGCAGCCCTACTACCAACATCAATCCGTTAGTGTGAGCCGCCAACAAATTCGCATCCGCCAAACCTAAAAGCGGCGCAGTATCGTAAATAACTAAGTCAAAATGACTTGACAAAGCTGCCATTAAATGCTGCATTTTGCGGGAAGAAAGCACCTTTGTGGGATCGAAAGGAACCGGGCCCGAAGTTAACACAAACAAATTTTCATCACGGGGCGATCGCACAATCACCTTTTGCACATCCACATCATCAGCAATCACATTGTGCAGGCCTTGCCAATTCGGTAAACCCAGCATTTCATGTACCTGCGGGCGCCGTAAATCGGCATCCACTAATAGCACTTGCTGCCCCATTGCAGCCGCCGCCCGCGCCAGATTGACTGCTACCGTAGACTTGCCATCACCTACTTGACAAGAAGTAATTACACAAGAATTGATCGGAGTATCAACGTTTAGTAAGCGAATATTAGCATTGAGCGATCGAAAAGCTTCTTGAAAAGCATCCGTCGGCATCGGCGAAATTGCCACATCCACCGGGCTTGTCTCAGCAGGAGGAAGTCTCAAAATTTTATCGCTAGCAGGAATTACCCCCAACAAAGGCAGGCGAATCGACTCTTTGACATCCTCTGGAGTTTGGAACACCGTTTTATTTTTAAACCGTTCCGCCAACTGCGCCGTCAGCATACCAAACAGCAAACCAGCCAATCCCCCCAAAGCCAAATTCAAAGGCATAATCGGAGCAACAGCCATCAACTCGCCATTTTTGTAGCGCGGAATTTCCGGCTTAGCAATAACTTCCCAAGCCACCTCTTTTTTACCCACAGCTTCAAGCTGCAAAGCTTGCTGTTTTGCCAGCAAACCATTCAGCGTATTGTTAGTTAAATCCAACTCGCGCTGCAAATCCGAATAGCGCCGCAAAATCACTGGTAATCCTTGAGAGTATTGATTCAACTGCTTAGCAGCTTGTTCCAAAACTTGATTCCGCACGCCCAGCACCTGAATTAAATTAGCAGTACCAATAAACTGCTCGATTAACTTAATCCGCACCGGATCTTGAAAAGCCAGCACTTGCGAATTTACCTTAGCCAAATCAGTTCCCAGAACCTGTTGGGCTTCTTTCTTCAACAAAGGAATCAGGTTCTTGCGCTGTTCTCGCAACAATTGCATTTGCGGAGTTTCGTCTGTAAACGTAGCCGAGTTAATCGCAATTTGCCCTTCTAATTGCTGCAATTGAGTCAGCATCGCTTGATAGCGGGGAGCTTGACTCAGAGCCGAGGCCATCAGCGCTTGCTTCTGGTTTAATCCGAGCTGATTTTGCAGATTGGAATAGAGCAATCTCTGCTGATTGAGCTGCGATTGCGCTTCCAATCTTTGCGTTTGAAGTTCACTGATTTGCTGCGCGAGTTGTTGCGTTTGAATTTGCGGGTCAATGAAATTGTACTGCTGCCGCAACTTTTGAATTTCTGTTTGCAGAGCTTGTTGGCGCTTTCGCTGGTTGGGAATTTGCGATTTCACAAAATCCAGAGTCTGACTAATTTGAGTTGTGGTATCTTGCACGCTGTAGTTGCGGTAGCCTAGCGCCACTTTTTCCAAAACAAACTGAATTTTTTTCGGGTCATAATCCCGATATCTAACTTCGATAATCTTGGTATTTTTGAAGCGATTAATTGACAACCTAGTTTCCTGAGAAAACGGCAAATTATCGGCTTTTTGGTTCAAGAGGTAGTTGTAATTTATTTCGGGATACTTAGCCTGCAACTGTTTAATAATCGGCGACATTACTTGCGGGCTTTGCAAAACTTGAATTTGGGATTCGTAGTCAAAACCGCCCTTTTCTTGGGTCGCGGGGGCCGCTGGTTGCAGTTTCAGCTCACCGGAGTAGATTTTTGCTAAAGTATTTTGCGTAACCGCTGGTTCTACTAATAATTGAAAGCGCCCTTCGTACTCGCTTTTTTGATTCAGTGTCCAGGCGAAAACTCCGGTAGTTACTGCCGCTGCTACCCCGATGACTAAAATGGAGCGACTGCGGCAAACTTCCCAAAAACTTAACTCTTCTGCCTCGGTTTTGTTTCTGCCTAAAAATTGATCTTCTTCATAAAGCCCCGAAGACATTTTTTGCAGATTGGCGGCTTTTTTATGATTAAACAGTGCTACTTGTGATTGTTTCCCTGGTTTCATTGGATTTCTACAACTTATTAGTTTAAACGTCTGTATTGGTAGCGGAGTTTCAGGAAATCGGTTGATTCCTAGATATTTCATTACCAAACCGCAATTTTTTATAGAAAGCGGGTTTCTGAGGTCTTAATGCCAGTCTATTCAACTCACCGAAAAATATCGAACAATCGAAATATTCCTAACAGGGGGCTGAGAGGAGCGAGAGTCCCGCCTACATTATCCGAGAACGTAGCGCGACCCGATCGCCTTACCATAATTACATCATTATTTTGCAGTTTGGGATTAGTTTCTTCATTGGCAGTTGCGGAAAAATCCACCTTAACATTTAGCTGCGAAACAGTGCCGTTAGGATTGAGGCGAATTAAATTCACCGAATCCATTTCGGCCCGCGCTTTATTAAAACCTCCCGCTGCTACCAGCGCTTGATTTAAAGTAGTGTTGGGCAGCACCGCAATCGCTCCCGGTTTCACGACTTCTCCTACAATGTTCACCCTAATCGTATCCGGTGAAAAATTAGAATTAGCAACTTGTTCGTCTTGGGTTGCATCGAGGTTTTCGGCTTTGGGAACGATTACCGTATCTCCCTGTTGCAGCGCTAAATCTTGGGATACATCTCCCCCTTCCAAAAGTTGCCACAAATTCACATTAATAATTTGTTCGGTACCCGCCCGCGTCAGGCGGCGAACTTGTATTTGTCTGATATCAGCTACCGGCGTAATGCCGCCCGCCATTTTAATTGCCCTCGTTACAGTTTGCTGCAAAACATTTTCCCCGCCGTTGGTTTCGCTAGCAGCAAACAAACCAGAATTTTCACCCATTTCATTCTCTTGTACCCTACTTTGAGCCTCTTTTGCCAAAGTATAAGTACCGGGGCGAGTTACTTCGCCCACCACAGCAATATTAATCGGTTGAGTGCTTTGTCCGGTAATGTTAGCTACTGCTAAAGTCGGTGCTTCTTGGCGGTTGAGGCTAGTTACAGTGGGAATAAATATAGTATCGCCGTCGCGCAAAGTCATATCGGCGCGCAAATCGCCGTTTTGCAATAATTCCCACAAATCCACACTAATAATTTGTTCCGCTGCGTTGCGCTGGGGGCGGCGGATTTTGATTTGTCGCACGTCTGCTGACTGGGTAATTCCACCAGCCATTCGCAGAGCCCGCGATATTGTGGGCATTTGAGTTCCCATTTGCTCTGCTGTGCCTCCGGGGCCTGCTGCTGAGGATATTGTATAGGCTCCGGGGCGGTTGATTTCGCCCGCGATCGCAATTTGCAAAGGACGTGCCGCCAGCAGTTTCAGGGTAATCCAAGGACGTTTAAGGTATTTGCCGTATTTGTCTTTAACAACATTAGAAGCTTGTTCTAGGGTCATACCGTACACCGCAACGCTGCCAATTAACGGCAAGTTCAGGGAACCGTCTGCCTGTACTTGGTGTTGACCGTTGGGGCCGCTGTATTCCGGGACGTTGAAGATGTCCATTTGAATACGATCGCCCGCGCCTAAAGTGTAAACTTCCGATCGTACACTTGAAGGTTCACTTGCCGGCAATCCCGGCAATCCCGGCACTGCCGGTACTGGTACAGGAACAGGAGAACCCGCATCAGCAGGAGGAGGAGGAGGAGGAGGCATCAACTGGGCAGCCGCAGGAGATGAACCCACCGCCACCAGCACTGACACTGTTAAACTTTGAATCATTAAACTTTTGACAGCATTGCTTGCCCAATAACTTAGCTTGCAGCTTTTGCTGGAAACCTCTGCCTGGGCCCCTTTCCTTGCAGGAAATGGGAGAAATTCTTCACCCTCCCTATCTGCGAAGGGGACACAAGGGTGAGATTTTTTCTCAAGTTGCACGCCGTGCGAATAACTTTTCACCACCATCGCTTTTTGCCCCTATCCTCATCCAACCCCGCCAACATCAAATGTAACCCAACTGTTCTAACTTGGTCAGAACTTTTTTAACACTCTCTTCCACAGTTTCTCGCTCTGTGTAACAAATAATCTCAGGATTAAGCGGTTCTTCATAAGGATCGTCAATTCCCGTAAAACCCTTAATTTCTCCTGCTCTGGCCTTAGCGTATAGCCCCTTGACATCGCGATCTTCGCACACTTCTAACGGCGCTGTGATATATACTTCAACAAAATTGGGCTCCATTGCTCTAATTTCGTCGCGAATTGCTCTGTAGGGGCTAATAGCTGCGGTCATTACGGCTACTCCATTGCGGCTCAGCAGGTGAGCTACAAATCCAATCCGCCGAATATTAGTATCTCTGTCTTCTTGGCTAAATCCCAAACCTTTTGACAAGTTGGTGCGAACGACATCTCCATCTAATATTTCAACTTTGCAACCTCTTGCCTTCAATTCGGGTTCGAGGGCTTTGGTGATAGTTGTCTTGCCGGAACCGCTCAGCCCGGTGAACCAGAGGATAAAACCTTTTTCCATTTTCAATTGCTGGGTTAGTAGTGAATAGTGGGGAAATTACGCGACGTATGACTTTAGTGTGGCGGTTCCCCATTTTCTGATTCTTTTTGATTTGAGATGCGATCTGACTTTCACAATAACTAATTTTTTTATTAACCGCAGAGGACGCAGAGGACGCAGAGGTAGAGGGAAGAGGATAAAGAGGTAATTTTAAAATCCGTAGGGTGCGCCGCCTGTGTACCCTTACATTCAATGGGCGATCGCCAACGCCGAACATCTATCCTCTGGGTGCTTGTGGTCGCACCTTACATGATGAATGAGCCTCTTGCAATCTAAAATCTAAAATCTAAAATCTAAAATCCTATTCCCCATGTCCCCAACCTTAAAAGCAGATGTTTTGGTCGTCGGTGGCGGCACCGGCGGCACAGCAGCAGCCGTGCAAGCAGCCCGCCGAGGTGCCAAAACTATTTTAGTAAGCGAATTCCCCTGGCTGGGAGGAATGCTGACTTCGGCTGGCGTTTCGGCCCCCGATGGCAATGAATTAGCAGCTTTTCAAACCGGTTTGTGGGGCGCGTTTTTGCGGGAACTCCAGCAGCGACAGCCGGGAGGTTTGGATTGGGGCTGGGTAAGTTTTTTTACTTACGATCCCCGCACCGGTGCTGAAATTTTCGCTGATTGGGTTAAATGTTTGCCGAACTTGCACTGGATTTCTGGACAAACTGCTCAAGATGTGCTAAGGGAAGAATCTCGCATTTCTGGCGTTCGGTTTGCAGATTTTACGGTTTCGGCCAAAATCACTTTGGATGCAACGGAATTGGGAGATTTGCTGGCTTTAGCGGAGGTTGGACACCGCTGGGGTTGGGAATTCCAAGCCGAGTGGGGAGAACCCAGCGCGCCGGCTGCCTCTAATGCTCTCACACAGAGGTATTCGGTGCAAGCTCCGACTTGGGTGGCAATTATGCAGGATTTTGGTAAAGGTGCAGCCGGGCCAGAAATTCCCGCGCCACCTGTAGACAATCCCGATCGATTTATGGGTGCTTGGGACGGTTACACTCCCGAACAATTTCTCAATTACGGCAGGCTGCCAGGGGGATTGTTGATGATTAATTGGCCGATTCGAGGTAATGATTATGGTGAAGGGGTCGATCGACTCATTAAATCAGAAACATCTCGACAAGAATTCCTCCAAGAAAGTCTCTGGCATACTCAAAGTTTCGCCCGCTTCATTCAAACGCAACTCGGCCCCCGCTACGGCCTAGCACAGAATATTTTCCCGATTTCAACGATCGACAATCAACAAAATTCTTCCCTTCTTTCTTCCTTTGCCTTACATCCTTACTACCGAGAAAGTCGGCGCTTGCGAGGGATAAGTACAGTCACAGAACAAGATATTTTGCCTATTGTCGGTGGCAGAGTCGCGAAGTTGCCGATAAATTCTGAGGGTATTTGTGAAACAATTGCGATCGGCAACTACGCCAATGACCACCACTACACCAGTGGCGACATTCCCTTGCAGCCCAAATCGATCCGCTGGGGCGGCCGCTGGACGGGGACTCCGTTTACCATTCCTTACAGCGCGCTAATTCCTGCGAGTACAGACGGTTTGCTAGTCTGCGAAAAAAATATTTCCGTCTCTCACATCGCCAACGGTGCAACTCGCTTGCAACCGACAGTAATGAATATTGGACAGGCGGCGGGGATGGCGGCGGCTTTGTGCGCGGAATCTGGATGTCAGCCGCGGGAGTTGCCGGTGAGAGTGTTGCAGGAAGCTTTGCTGCAAGATTCCGAGGCGAGTGCGGCGGTTATTCCTTTATTTAATTTGACACGGGGGCGATCGGACTGGCTCGACTGGCAACGCTATTATCTCGATCGACCCCAAGCATATCCCGCCAGCGGCGAATGTCAGGAGTCAGTAGAGAAACAAAGCAGTCAAACAGCAAATACCCACAGCCAATTTTCGGGCATTTTCCGTCGCCTCGGCGAACAAGACTGGACACTAACGCTGACAAGCCCTGCATCCTTAGCCGGTCAAACTTGGCAACTCGTGACTTTGGACTCCGAAAGCGACAGATTTTTACACAGTTGCGAAACCGAAAAGCCTCTGACAGTATGGGGCAGGCTGAATTCGGCAGGTGCTTGGCTGCTGGCGGGCTCAGTAGAATTGAAGAGGTAGGGTTTTTTGCAGAGATCCGAAAAATTCACAGAAATTTATCCTGATCGATCGGGGAGAGTCCGTATCAGTTAATAGACAATGACACGGATACTAACCCCATGCAAACTTACACACCAATTGCTTTACAGAGTCTTTTGGGCGTTACTTTGAGCGCCACTGTCGTTCGAGCCTTTGAATCCCTCGTCGGACTGCTGGAAGTTGCCACCGCTTCATACATTTTATCCGCCCAAACCGAACAAAGGGGCGATCGTTCTCCTGAAAGAGGCAGCGGACGCCGAGAGTTCAGTGAACCTAATCTTTACACTCATCAACTACAAGCATTTTAATGACATTGGACGAAAGCGATTTCCGTTATTGAGTTAGTTTCTGCCGCCCGTGTCGAGCGCTCAATCTGATTTCCTGGGAGGCTAGTTTTTCAGGTTTCCAAGGCCACTGCATTTCTTGTTTACAGTCATTAGGCTCTTCTTTTATGTGAGTGATGATAGCATATAAACCTTAAACCGCCATCTATCGAGAGATTGAATTTCGTATTTGGCGGTTTTGTATATTATTGCAACTTTCGGGGTAGTGCAATTAGGATTTTTTTTTTATTACTGAACCCAGAGATTTTATTTATTCCATTTTACATCGACTTCTGACAGCTCTCATAGATCAGATGCTACGCATCTAAAGTGTCTGTTGCTTCGGGAGGGGTAGAGGGTGAGAAAGGGAGAGGGAAAGATAATTTTCCGCTTTTTATACAAGGATTTTAGGAGACAATTTAAATGCGAGATAGCTTAACTTAAGCCTGATTCCTTCTTCCTTTTTCCTTCTGATTCTTCCTTCTGATTCCTGATTCCTGATTCTATAGTTTGATAATTTCAGGGAAATTAATCCTGATCAGCCTGGGTAATGTCGTATCTCTAAATAGATACTGATACAAATACTACCCATGAAAACCTACACAGCAATTGCTTTACTGAGCCTGTTGGGCATTACCTTGAGTGCCAGCGCCGCTCAAGCTTTTGAATCTCCACTCCCCATTGTCGAAACTGCCACCGCCCAATATATGTTGTCAGTCCAAACTCAACAAAGCGGCAACCGCCCTGCTGAGAGGGGCAGACGCAGAAATTTTACTGAGCCTACAGTTTACACTCATCCGCTACAAGATTTCTAATGACACTGGACGCAAGTGATGACCACAACTGAGTTGCTTCGGGCCGTTCATTCGATCGCGCGATCGGATTTTCTAAAATTCTAGTGTTTCAGGTTAAGCGACAATTGCACTTTTTGTGGACAGTTCTGAGGAGATTCTTTTTTGTTTGAAAAATGTTAGCATATAAACGGGAAACCGCCATCTACCTAGAGATAGATTCTAGTCTGTGGCGGTTTTGTATTGAAAAGGCTTCAATTACACAGTAACTAACCACAGGCCTCTGATCATCTGGGTTTTTCAAACGATATCTCTCGCGCTCCACCCTTATTTTGGGGTTGTACAATTTGAGGAGGATTCTTGTGGGGTGTCCCGCCTGCTGTGAAAATACAGCGGACGGGCTACGAGATCCCATCCCACAAAACCATCAAAATCTTCCCGCAATTATGCAACAGCCTTATTTTAGTCGATCGAACCGGGTTTGGGCATCCATGACTATTCAAGAATTAGGGGATCGGAGTCGCCTGAAATTCTTGGCATCGCAACAGTTATTTACCTTCTCCCCCCCACAGGTAGGGTTTAATTTTCAACCGCTGCACTATAATAAACTTGCGATAACTAACTCATATATAGGTAAACTGTCAGCGCAGAGGGTGCAGGAATCTACTTAAATTGGCCACCAATAAGAACCACTTATGCGGTGTGGATAGCCTTTAAGCCCCTGCCCCTGTTACCTCAGGGAAATTAACTAACCTGAATATTAGGGTAGCTGGCAAGCTTTCCGGCGACAGTCGGCTATGCTTGATTCGGCGCTCTCGCAATAATTTAATGGAGGATGACAAAATGCCTCCTAATTTGGCTATTTCGGGGATAGTGATGAAAAATGACTCTTTGGATCTGGTCAAAAGCCTCAGCCCTAGTGCAATGGATCAGATCATGCTATATCTGGCGTTTAGCGCCATGAGAACCAGTGGGCACAGGCACGGGGCGTTTCTAGACGCGGCCGCAACGGCGGCTAAGTGTGCCATTTATATGACTTATATGGAGCAGGACAACAACCTGCGGATGACCGGACATTTGCATCACATTGAGCCTAAACGGGTGAAGGTGATAGTTGAAGAAGTCCGGGAAGCTCTGACTCAGGGAAAATTGCTGAAAATGTTGGGTTCGCAAGAACCTAGATATTTGATTCAGTTTCCTTATGTCTGGCTGGAACAGTATGGTTGGATGCCGGGACGCCCTCGCATTCCGGGAAACAATTTGACTGTAGATGAAAAAAAATATCTCGAAGGCAAGATTCCTCCGAATCCGCCTGATGCTCAACTGATCAATTCTTTTCAGTTTATGGAGTTGATCGAGTTTCTGCACAGGCGATCGCAAGAAGATATGTCTCCAGAAAGGCGAATGCCTTTGAGCGAAGCTCTAGCAGAACACATTAAGCGGCGCTTGATCTATTCTGGGACAGTAACTCGCATTGATTCTCCTTGGGGAATGCCGTTTTATGCCCTCACCCGCGCTACTTACTCTCCCGCAGAGCAGGAAGAGCGGACATTTACTATGGTTGAGGATACGGCTAGATATTTCCGGCTGATGAAGGATTGGGCGGAAAAACAACCGAAGGTGATGCGAATTATGGAGACTTTGGATATTCCGCCGGAACGGCTCGACCAAGCTCTTGAGGAATTAGATGAAATTATTCGCAATTGGGCAGATCGCTATCACAAGCGGGGCGAACCGACGATGATTTTACAAATGGTTTTTGGACCGCAAGACGACGCTTAGTTGGATTAACTATTAATCATTAGTCAGGAGTTGATTGCTTGAGACTAATGACTAATGATTAATAGCTAATAGCCCTGGACGGCGCAACCGGGTTTTTTTCTTCCAAAAATACTGTGTTATATCATGTCCGATCGAGCGATTAAAAGGGCGGGTTTTTGAGATTGTCAATTATTGGCACATATTTGTCGTGAAAGAGCCCCTACCGTATTAGGGGTAATCGACCGGACGTAATATTAATCGTTTGAATTCTCGTAAAAAACTAGGTTTCTTGGGTCGCGAATGCGTCCAGGATTAACTAAGGATCGCGAATTAAATAACTTACAATTTTAATTGTTATTGTGGGATGGGCGTCCCGCCCGTCCAAAAAGGACGGGCGGGACGCC
>NZ_JAUBUJ010000028.1:80389-83439 GCF_036705405.1 Microcoleus sp. B13-B6 | reverse complement strand
TCTAAAGCTTCGCTATATTTTTCTAGTTGCCAAAAAGCATTGCCGAGGTGGAAGTGAGCTTCTACCCAGTCTGGTTTCAAAACTGTGGTGGTTTGATAGCTTTCTAAAGCTTCGCTATATTTTTCTAGTTGCCAAAAAGCATTGCCTAGGTGGAAGTGAGCTTCGGCCCAGCCTGGTTTCAAAACTGTGGTGGTTTGATAGCTTTCTAAAGCTTCGCTATATTTTTCTAGTTGCCAAAAAGCATTGCCTAGGTGGAAGTGAGCTTCGGCCCAGCCTGGTTTAATGGCAAAAGCTTTCTGATAAAATACAGTTGCCTCTTCTAGCTTTTGCTCTTGCTTCAATCTCTCTGCTAAAATGAGATATTTTACCTGTTCGAGTGCCTCTTTGCAACTACGTTTAATCTCATCTTCTTCCGGGTGCAAATCAATAGCTTTTTGATAGGATGCAATCGCTTCATCCCAACGGCTGAGTTGAGTCAAAACTTCTCCTATGTTGTAGTGAGACCAAACCGATTGAGGCCTGAGTTGAATTGCCCGATAGTAAGAGTTAAGCGCTTCATCAAGACGGTCTAATTTAACCAATACCTCGCCCAAGTTGTGGTAAGCCAGGTAAAAGCTGGAGTTCTGCTCAATGGCTTGGTAATAAGAGGCGATCGCTTCCTCTAATTTACCTTCTTGTTTAAGTTTGTTGCCCCACTGAAAATAGGTTACAGTCATTTTACTTAGTTCGTACCAACTAGAAATATCGATTTACAAGAAAGAATTGTGAAATTGTTTGCTGTCGTATTTTAGGTTATTAAATTTTATTTAAACCATTTTTTACAGTTTACTAATCTCTTATTTTTATATTTTTTCTGCCCAACAGTAAGTGCTAATTTCATACATTAATTCTATATCGGGTATATCTGCACATTGACTGACAATCACTTCTTTGTCAAAAGTCTTAACCTGAAAATCAGCACTATTAAGCAATGATTCTAGCTCTTTGCGACTCCAAGCGTTTTGATGATTAAAGAGAAATTCGTCTTGTTCAATTTCTAAAACTTTATTCCGCAATTCTTGGCTGATAATCGAAGGGGTTGAGTCTTGAATCAAATTACGTAGCCATTCAATTTCTACAGTGGGAGGCCCGTTATATGCCTCTTCATTGTCATTATGAGGGCCAGCGAATAAATGTCCATAAGCCTTATTCCAAAAACCACAGAATATGTAAGCAGCTCTGTAATCTAGACAGTCGGCTATATTACGATTTTTCCAGGTATAAGTCATTAATTTGTAATTCCATAGCAGATCGGTAAAAAAAGTTGCATCTTCTTGTCGCCAGCAATGCAAGGCTCGATCGAAGTCAGGAATCTTGACGATCAACCTGCCATCTTGCGTTAAAACCCTGTGAGTCTCCGCGATCGCTCGCTTAACTGTAGGGGTATCAAGATGTTCTAGATTGTGAGATGTGTAAACAGTTGAAATACTTTGGTTCTCTACGGGAAATACACAGTCAGGAGTGAGTCGAAATGTGTTAGGGTTAAAAACACTTACTACCTCTTCCAAGTTATGCCAACCTGGTTCTAAGAACCAAGCTCCCCCACCAATATTCAATGCAGTAGGCTTTCGCATTGCCTTAATTGCAATCCCACGCTTATAGTTTTTAATTGCGTCTTGACGGTTGCCTTTATCTAAAAAAGCATTTCCCAAGTTGATGTATGCTTCCACAAAATCCGGTTTAACGGCGAGCGAGCGCTGATAATTTACAATGGCTTCATCTAACTTGCCAAGGCTTTGCAAAGCATTCCCTAGGTTGTTGTATGCCTCTTCAGAGTGAAGGTTTAGCGAAATCGCTTTTTGATAAATAATGATTGCCGCTTTTAAATTGCTGGGATTTTTTTGTCTACTAAGTAATAAATTGCCTAACTGATACCATACTTCCCAATTATCAAGTTGAAAATTGAGAAGTTCTCGGTAAGATTTTGCCCATTCACCATTCTTTTGAATAGCTCTCTGGTAAGCTGGTATTGCTTCCTCTAGCTTATTTTTTTGAGATAAAATGTTACCTAATTGCCACCATAGTTCCCAATCATTAGGTCTAAAGTGTAGCAAATTTCGGTAAACTTGCTCCCACTCAGGATTTAATTGAATTACCCGCTGATAAGCTGATATTGCTTCTTCCCGCTGCTCTTTTCTGGATAATAGATTACCTAAATGCCAGCATATATCCCAATTCTCAGGGTTAATCTCTAGGATTTTATGGTATGCTAGAGTGAACTCTGAATTGATAGCAATTACCCGTTTATAAGCCCCGATAGCTTCCTGATGCCTATCTTTTTGCTTAGCTAACAGATTACCTAAACTCCACCACATCTCCCAATCATTTGGCTGCAAATGGAGCAAGCTTCGGTAAACTTGTTCCCACTCAGGATTTAATTGAATTACCCGCTGATAAGCTGATATTGCTTCTTCCCGCTGCTCTTTACGGGTCAAGAGATTACCGAAATGCCACCATTTTTCCCAGTTTTCGGGTTGTATTTCTAATAACTCTTGATAAATTTCCGCACAATCTGGTTTTAATTCTATGACTCGCTGGTAAGCTGTTATTGCTTGTTCTAGCTGATTTGAACCGAATGACTTGCCCAACTGCCACCATAACTCCCACGCCTCTGGTTGCAATTGCACTAAGGCTTGATATCCTGGGATGTAGTTTTGATTGAGAGCAATCACTTTTTGATAAGCTGCGATCGCCCCTTCTCTCTGATTCTCCTGTTCTAACAGTTGCCCCAACTGCCACCACAACTCCCAAGATTCTGGTTGCAATTGCACTAATGCTTGATATCCTGGGATGTAACCTTGATTAATAGCTATAACTTTTTGATAAGCTGCGATCGCTTCTTCTACTCGATTACTTTGCTCTAATAACTGCCCCAACTGCCACCATAACTCCCACGCCTCTGGTTGCAATTGCACTAAGGCTTGATATCCTGGAATGTAACCTTGATTAATAGCTATAACTTTTTGATAAGCTGCGATCGCCCCTTCTCTCTGATTCTCCTGTTCTAACAG